>DASQFD010000099.1:0-21182 GCA_035633255.1 Dermatophilaceae bacterium | reverse complement strand
GGGGCTTCCTGGCGACGTTCGGTGTGTGGAAACTCCATCGTCACCACCAGCCCCACGCCCACCACTGGCAACACGCCGCACCTCAGGCCCCGTTCTTGCAGGTCAACGCGCCGTCAGCCGACTTTGCCGAAGCCCTGGGGCACGCCGGGGGGATTCGATTACGTAGTCGGCAGGCCGCGCAAGCGGGTCTCACCGAAGTGGTCCCTCGGGCTTGGAAGGACTTGCTCTCTGCCGCATAGTGTGCGCGCTGGCGCGCGCGGATCTGCCCAACCACCCCTCACCGGAGGCCCTCATACAGACCGCCTGAAGCAAGATGTCTCAAGCGACTTGACACCTTCCGGCGGGGCGCGCGCTCGATGGCACCGGGCGTTGATTCATAGATCGAGAACGCGGCGCAGGCCTTGATCAACGTCCTGTAGGAGGTACCCGGGTAGCTGGCCCACCACAGAGGACAGGTCGTCCTTGTCCAAGGTGACGACGGCAGTGACGTTGGCCACCGAGTCGCGGGGAAGCCCGCTGGCCCCGCTGGGCAGGAATACGTTGCCGGGCATGGCAGCGAGGGCGGTGTTGGAGGTCACCACCACGGCGATCACCGTGGACAACGCGCTGGCGGAGTAGGCGCCCGACTGCACCACGAGCACCGGTCGGCGCTTCGCCGGCCGGCTCCCTACCGGCTCACCGAGGTCGACCCAGTGGATCGACCCGCGGGTGATCACCAGTGCTCGCCGACCGAGAGCCGGCGCTGACCCGCGGTGACTGCGGCGGCGGCCGAGTCGTCGGTGTGTGCCAGCGTCAACGCCTCGTTCAACTGCTCGGTCAGCGATTCGCGTTCCAGCTCATCCAGGTAGCGGCGGACAGCCACGGAGAAGAACTGCGACCGGCTCATGCCGAGTTGTTGGGCCCGTTTCGTCGCTTCGTCGAACGTGACATCCGGGACCGAGATCGCTGTCTTCACAAACGCTGTTTTCACACACCGAGTATAACTTGGTAGTACCGGCGGCGGTGCACATGGGCGGTCGCACCGGACGTCGGCCGGGCTGGAGCCGGCCGGGATCGTCCGCTCCGACGCAGTGAACGGTCACTCAACGACGCACGCGCCCGCCGCAAGCCGCGCGCGTTTCAGCCCAACCTCGAGGTCTTCTACAACCGGCGCCGCCGGCACACCTCCATCGGCAGCATCCCACCCGTCACCCACGAGCACGCACGGCCTGACCGGGTCGGGTCCGCGTCAGGTCCGCTTGCGGTACGTGTGCTGCCACGGCCGCGCTCCGCACTCGACTTCCGCCCAGCCGTCCGCGGTGATCTCGGTGCGCAGCTCGTCGAGGGCCTCCTCGATGCCCGGCGCCCACTCCTCGCGAGGAGGGATCGCCTTGCCCAAGGGCTCGACTCCCCAGCCCCACGGCGCTGCGAAGGTGCCGCTCTCATAGCGCACGGCGCCGTCCACCAGGCCCACGAAGTGCCACTGCTGCACCCCCATCGACGCGAAGCGCAGCGGCGAGTACCACTTCAGTCGCCGTAGCTGGTCCTCCAGCTCGATCACGAGCGTGTCGTCTTCGGCCCTGCCCCCGGTACCCATACCGCCAGTGTGCGCTCGTGGAGCGCACACGTGCCCTGTTCTGGTGCTCACACAAGGGCGCCGTCGCGCGGGCCGCCGCCGCGCTCCCACGCGTCACCGCCCCGGCGCCTGTGGGCGGTCGGGCCCGCTCAGCCGGCGGCCAGGTCCTCGACCCTGGCCAGGGGCACCAGGCCCGCCGCCTGGGCCGCCAGACCCGCATCCTCGGTCACGAGGGCGTCCGCCTGCAGCATCGCCAGCGCGAGGTGCTCCGCCTGCGCGATGCCGAGGTCGCGTTCGCGCGCCAGCCGCCAGGCCGTGCGCCGCGACACCGGGTCGCCGAGCAGGCGGATCCGGACCGCCGTGACCCGCTCGTGGCGCTCGAGCGCCTCCGCCTCGCGGAGCCGCCCCGCTCGCACGTCCTCCAGCAGCAGCTCCAGCGCCTGCGAGCGGATGGCGCCGGGCGCCACCAGATGGTGTGCCGGATGGACCGGGCGGCCCCCGGTGACCAGACGCAGCAGGGTGGGGGCGTCGACGACGTAGCGGGTCACGGCGGGCTACTTGTCGACGTCGCCGACGACGAAGAACATCGAGCCGAGCACCGACACGAGGTCGGCGACCAGGCAGCCGGGCAGCACCTCGCCGAGCACCGCGACGTTGTTGAACGACGCGGTGCGCAGCTTGAGCCGCCACGGGGTCTTCTCCCCCCGGGAGACCAGGTAGTACCCGTTGAACCCCAGCGGGTTCTCCGTGGCGGTGTAGAGCGCACCCTCGGGCACCTTGAGCACCTTGGGCAGCCGCTGGTTGACCGGCCCGCGCGGCAGCGAGCTGAGCCGGTCCACGCACGCGTCGGCGAGGTCGAGGCTGACGTGCACCTGCTCGAGCAGCACCTCGAGACGGGCCAGGCAGTCGCCCGCCGCGCGGGTGACGACCCGCCCCGGTCCCCCGGGTGCGAAGAGCTCCCCGTAGGCGAGGTAGGGGTCGTCGCGCCGCAGGTCCACGTCCACGCCGGACGCCCGCGCGATCGGCCCCGTCAGGCCGTACCCGAGGACCAGCTCGGGCGAGACCGCCCCGACCCCACGCGTCCGCGCCACGAGGATCTCGTTGCCGACCAGCAGCGACTCCAGGTCCGGCAGCCGCCGGCGCACCGCCGCGAGCGCGTCGTCGACGCGGCCGAGCCACCCGGCCGGCACGTCCTCCTTCAGGCCGCCGACCCGGTTGAACATGTAGTGCATCCGCCCGCCGGACGCCTCCTCCATCACCGCCTGGAGCTCCTCGCGCTCCCGGAACGCGTAGAACACCGGCGTGATCGCCCCCAGCTCCAACGGGTAGGAGCCGAGGAACATCAGGTGGCTGAGCACGCGGTTCAGCTCCGCCAGCAGCGTGCGCAGCCACACCGCCCGCTCGGGCACCTCCATGCCCAGCATCCGCTCCACACCGAGCACCACGCCCAGCTCGTTGGCGAACGCCGAGAGCCAGTCGTGCCGGTTCGCCAGCACCACCACCTGCCGGTAGTCCCGCACCTCGAAGAGCTTCTCCGCCCCGCGGTGCATGTAGCCGATCACCGGCTCGGCCGTGACCACCCGCTCCCCGTCCAGGACGACCCGCAGCCGGAGCACGCCGTGGGTCGCCGGGTGCTGCGGCCCGATGTTGAGCACCATGTCGGCGGTCGCCAGGCCGCCCGCGCCGACCGCCACGGTGCGCTCGACGGGACCCTCCGCTGGCGCCTGCACGCCGCCAGTCTGCCCGACGCGCGCGGTCACGACCCGACCCGGCGCAGCACCCAGCGGAACCCCCCGAGGCCGCGGGGGTCGGTGAGCGCGCCCAGGGCGGAGCGCCGGGCCAGGGCGGCGAGGTATGCCGGCGGGTCGGCCCGGGCGAGCGCCTGCGGGGGTGGTGCGGCGCGGAGCCCGAGGCCGCGCAGGGCGTCCCGCTGCGTGGTCACCACGTCGTGCTCGAGGGAGTCCACCGCGACGTGCGCGGTGAGGTCGCAGGTGCCGTCCGGGACCGCCGGGACCAGCGCACCGGACCGGTATGCCGTCAGGGTGCCGCCTCGCGGCCGGGCGCCCGCCGTGTGCCCGTAGTCGACGGCGAGCACGGTGCCGCGACCGACCCGCGACAGCAGGCCCGCCCACGCCCGGTCCCGGGCCAGCCCCACCTCGACGCGGGCGCCCACCGGCAGGCCCGCGACCGGCCAGTGCTCGTCGCACCAGGCCAGCTCCTCGTCCGTGGGTGCGGGCCCGGTCGGGCTCTCCGCACCGGTCCGGCGGTCGACGAGGACGACCGCGAGCCGGCCGGGAGCGACGACCTCCGCCACGGTGCACGGCACGACGTCGAGCCACTCGTGCGCGACGACGAGCAGGTCCGCGAGGCCGGTCAGCGGGTCCGGCAGGTGGGCACCGCCGGGGCTGACCACCCAGGCCACGCCGTCCGGGGTCCCGTCGGGGCGCTCCACGACGTCGACGCCGGTGAGCGGCAGGGCCGGTCGCAGCGCGTGCAGCGCGCCGAGCAGCTCGCCGCGGCCCGCGCCGACGTCGACCAGCCCGCTCAGCCCCTCGCGGTCGAGGAGCAGCAGCAGCGCCTCCGCCAGCAGCGGCCCCGTCGCGCCGTGGGCGCCGGTGGTGAAGTGCCCGGCCGGCCCGGCGGGGGACCGGTAGAAGCCGCGCTCGCCGTAGAGCGCGTCCTGCCACGCGTCGCGCCACGGGACCACGGCCGCGAGCGTAGCGGGGACGGCACGGCATTCCCCTTTCCGCCGGGGCACCGGAGGACGCGTGGGCGGGGCGGTAGCGTGGGCCGCCGTGGACGCGATGGAGCACCCCGCGCGGCTCGGCGTCGGCGTCGTCGGCGCCGGCCGGGTGGGCGCCGTGCTCGGGGCCGCCCTCGCGCGCGCCGGGCACCGGGTGCTCGCCGTGTCCGCCGTCAGCGGCGAGAGCCGGCGGCGGGCCGCCGCGCTCCTGCCGGGCGTGCCGGTGCGGGAGGTGCCGGACGTCGTCGCCGGGGCGGACCTGGTGCTCCTGGCGGTGCCGGACGACGTCCTCCCGGCGCTGGTCTCCGGGCTGGCGTCCACGGGGGTGTGGCAGGCCGGCCAGATCGTCGCCCACACCTCCGGCCGGTTCGGCACCGCCGTGCTGGCCCCGGCGCTGCCCGCGCACGTGCTGCCGCTCGCGCTGCACCCCGCCATGACCTTCACGGGCACGGCGGCCGACCTCGACCGGGTCGTCGACTGTGCGTTCGGGGTGACCGCGCCGCCGGAGCTGCGGGCGATGGGCGAGGCGCTCGTCCTCGAGCTCGGTGCGGAGCCGGTGTGGGTCGAGGAGGACGCGCGGGCCGCCTACCACGCGGCCCTGGCCCACGGCGCCAACCACGGGGTCACGCTGGTGGCCGAGGCGCTGGAGGTGCTCGCCGCGGCCGGCGTGGCCGAGCCGCGGCGGGTGCTCGGCCCCCTGGTCCGCGCCGCCGTCGACAACGCCCTGCGGCTGGGCGACGCCGCGCTCACCGGTCCGGTGGCGCGAGGGGACGTGGGGACCGTGGCGGTGCACCTGCGGGAGCTGGAGCGCATCTCACCCCAGGTGCGGGCCAGCTACGTCGCCATGGCCCGCGCCACGGCGGTGCGGGCGATGGCCTCCGGGCTGCTCGCGCCGGCGGCCGCCGAGCCGCTGCTCGACGCGCTCGGCGACCCGGGGGAGCGCCGATGACCGCCGCCGCCCCCACCACGACCACCACGGCGCCGCCCGTGGTGAGGACCCGGGAGGAGCTGCGGGAGGCCCGCGGGCGGCTCTCCGGTGACGTCGCCGTCGTCATGACGATGGGCGCCCTGCACGAGGGGCACGCCCGGCTGATCCGGGCGGCACGGGGGCGGGCGGACCACGTCCTGGTGACGATCTTCCTCAACCCCCTGCAGTTCGGCCCCCGGGAGGACCTCTCGCGCTACCCGCGCACCTTCGACGCCGACATGGCGATCTGCACGGCGGAGGGAGCCGACCTCGTCTTCGCGCCCACGCCCGACGTCGTCTACCCCGACGGCGACCCCATGGTGCGGGTCTCCGCCGGGCCGCTCGGCGACGTGCTCGAGGGCAAGAGCCGGCCGGGGCACTTCGACGGTGTGCTCACCGTCGTGGGCAAGCTGCTCCACCTCACCGCCGCGAGCAGCGCCTACTACGGGCAGAAGGACGCCCAGCAGCTCCTGCTCATCCGCCGGATGGTCCGTGACCTGGACATGCCGGTCGAGGTGGTGTCCGTGCCGACGGTGCGCGAGCCGGACGGGCTGGCGATGAGCAGCCGCAACAGCTACCTCACCGCGAGCGACCGCGAGGTGGCCCTGTGCCTCTACGGCGCGCTGCGCGCCGGGGCCGAGGCGGCCACCTTCGGCCCGTCCGCGGTTAGGCGCGCGGCGCGGGAGGTGCTCGTCGAGGAGCCGCTGGCCCGGGTCGACTACCTCGTGCTGGTCCACCCCTCGAGCCTGCAGGACGTCCCCGAGTGGTACCGCGGGGAGGCCCTGCTCGCGCTGGCCGCCAACGTCGGGACGACCCGGCTGATCGACAACACCCCGGTGCTCGTCGGCCCGGGGGGCGGCGCGCTCGACGTCTTCTCCGACGTCCCCTCCGCGTCCGCCCACCAGTGAGGCGGGAGTCGTGACCGCGGTGCCGCCGGTCCGGGTGCCCCGCTGGCTCGCGGCGCCGGACCCCGGGTGGAGCACGACCGCGGACGTCGTGGTCGTCGGCTCCGGCATCGCGGGCCTGACCTGTGCGCTGCGCCTGCGGCGGCAGGTGGACCGGGTCCTCCTCGTCACCAAGACGGTGCTCGACGAGGGGTCCACGGCGTGGGCGCAGGGCGGGATCGCCGCCGCCCTGCACCCGGAGGACTCCCCGCAGGAGCACCTCGACGACACCCTGGTCGCCGGGGTGGGGCTCTGCGACCGGGACGCGGTGCGCGCGCTGGTGACCGAGGGCCCCGCCCGCGTGCACGAGCTGGTCGCGCTCGGTGCGGAGCTCGACCGGGACGCGCACGGCGGCATCCTGCTGACCCGGGAGGGCGGCCACCTGCGCGACCGGATCGCCCACGCCGGCGGCGACGCGACGGGCAGGGAGATCTCCCGGGCGCTGATCGCGGCGCTGCGCCGGGTGGCCAGCGACCCCGGCATCGAGGTGGTCGAGCACGCGCTCGTCGTCGACCTGCTCACCGCGGACGACGGCACGGTCTGCGGGCTGACGCTGCACGTCATCGGCGAGGGCCAGGTCGACGGCGTGGGGGCCGCCCGGGCCCGCGCCGTGGTGCTCGCGACCGGCGGCCTCGGGCAGCTCTACACCTCGACCACCAACCCGGCCGTCGCCACGGGTGACGGGGTGGCCGCCGCGCTGCGCGCCGGTGCCCGCGTCGCCGACCTGGAGTTCGTCCAGTTCCACCCCACCGTGCTCTTCCTCGGTGAGGGGTCCACCGGCCAGCAGCCGCTGATCTCGGAGGCGGTGCGTGGCGAGGGCGCGGTGCTGCTGGACCGGCGCGGCGACCGGATCATGGCCGGGAGGCACCCGCTGGGGGACCTCGCGCCGCGCGACGTGGTCGCCCGGGCGATCCTCACCCGGATGGCCGCCGACGGCGTCGACCACGTCCACCTCGACGCCCGCGGGCTGGGCGCGGACTTCCTCGAGCGACGCTTCCCCACGATCGTGGCGAGCTGCCGGTCGCTCGGCATCGACCCCGCCACCGAGCTGCTCCCGGTCGCCCCCGCGCAGCACTACGCCTCGGGCGGTGTGGAGACCGACCTGCACGGGCGGTCCTCGCTCCGCGGCCTCTACGCCTGCGGGGAGTGCTCGTGCACCGGTGTCCACGGGGCCAACCGGCTGGCGTCGAACAGCCTGCTGGAGGGGCTGGTCTTCGCCGGCCGCATCGCCGACGACGTGGTCGCCCGGCTGGGCGCGGGCGCCCTGCCGCAGCGCGAGCCGACCGGGGGCCCGGGTGCGGCCCCCCCCACCGCGTCCGCCCTGCTCCCCGGCGCAGCGCGGCTCGGCCTGCAGCGGATCCTGACCACCGGCGCCGGCCCGGTGCGCTCGGCGCGCTCCACGACGGAGGCGCTCGTCGCGCTGGACGGGCTGGCCGCCGACGCGCTCGCCCGGGTCGAGGAGCGCGTGCCGGACCCCGGCTCGTGGGAGACCACGAACCTGCTGCACGTCGGCCAGGCGCTGACCCTCCTCGCGGCCCGACGCGAGGAGACCCGCGGTGGTCACGTGCGCGCCGACTTCCCCGACCGCGACGACGGCCGCTGGCTGTGCCACCAGCGGGTCACCGTCGGGCCGGACCGGCGCGCCGAGGTCGACGACCTGCCCGTCACCACCAAGGAGGGTGTCGCATGACCCACCCGAGGGACCCCTACGCCTTCCCCGCGGAGGACGCGCTGCGCGTCGTGGGGACCGCGCTCGACGAGGACCTCGGTCCCGACGGGGTGGACGTCACGACGGCGGCCACCATCCCCGCCGACCAGCGGTGCTCGGCGGTCGTCGTCGCCCGAGCCGACGGGGTGCTCGCCGGCGTGCCCGCCGTCGCGCTGACCCTGGCGGCGGTCGCCGACCGGCTCGGCTGTCCCGCCCCGGCGGTCGAGGTCCTGCGCCACGACGGGAAGGCGGTCGCCCGTGGGGACGTCGTCGCCCGCGTCACCGGCGTGACCCAGGTGACCCTCGTCGCCGAGCGCACCCTGCTCAACGTCCTCAGCCGGCTCTCGGGCGTCGCCACCCACACGGCCCGGTGGGCCGACGAGCTGGAGGGCTCCGGCGCCATGGTGCTGGACACCCGCAAGACCACCCCCGGGCTGCGGGCGCTGGAGAAGTATGCCGTCCGGTGCGGCGGGGGGACCAACAAGCGGATGGGCCTCTACGACGTCGCCATGGTCAAGGACAACCACAAGCTGGCCGCCGGTGGCATCACCGCGGCCTACGAGGCGATCCGTGGGCGCTTCCCGGACGTCCCGGTCCAGGTGGAGGTGACGACGACGGAGGAGGCGCTGGAGGCGGTCGCCGCCGGGGCGCGCTTCCTCCTCTGCGACAACATGCCTCTCGACCTGCTGTTCGCGACCGTGGCCACCGTGCGGGACACCGGTGAGGCGGTCGAGGTGGAGGCCACGGGAGGCCTCACCCTCGAGGTGGCCGCCGCGTACGCGGACACCGGCGTGGACTACCTCAGCGTCGGGGCGCTGACCCACTCCTCACCGGTGCTCGACCTCGCGCTCGACCTGGAGCAGGCCCCACCCACCGGCTAGAGCTCGGTCAGCAGGATCGAGGTCTCGGTGTTGGCGACGCCGCGGATCGCCCGGATGTCGCTGAGGGCCGCGTCGAGCTCGGAGAGCGTCCCGGCGCGCAGCTCGGCGACCAGGTCCCACGTGCCGTTCGTCGTGTGCAGCGCGCTCACGGCGGGCAGGGCGCGCAGGGCCGCGGCGACGGACCGCGGGCTCGCGTGCGAGAGCTGCACGGTGGTGAGCGCGCGCACCGCGCGGGCCTCCACCTCGGGCGCGAGCTCCACGGTGAAGCGCCGGATGACCCCCGAGGCGACCAGGCGGGCCATGCGGGCCTGGACGGTGCCCCGGGAGACGTGCAGCGCGGCGGCGAGCGTCGCCGCGGGGGTCCGGGCGTCGGCGGAGAGACGGGCCAGCAGCTGACGGTCGAGGTCGTCCACGCCGGTCATGGTGCACATCGTAGCGAGAATCGCCGATCTGCCAGGTCGGCCACCGGAACGTCAGCAGTTCTCCCGTTGTGCGCGACGCTGCGGCGGCCGCACGATCTCCCCATGACCATCACGCTCCCGCTGGCACCCGGTCAGGGGGACGCGCCGTCGCGTCCCCCGGTGCCGGCCCCGGTGCCGGCCCCGGCGCGGGCCCCGACGCCGGCGTCGGTGCAGGCCCCGGCGTCCGTGGTCATGGTCAGGCCGCACCACTTCGCCCCCGACGCCCGGCTGTGCCGGGACAACGGCTTCACCACCCGCGCGCACGGCACCGCCTCGGAGGTGGCCCGCGCCGCTCACGCCGAGGTCTCGGCCATGGCCGAGCGGCTGGCCGGCGCCGGGGTCCGGGTGCACCTCTTCGAGGACGCCTCGAGCGCCACGCCCGACTCGGTCTTCCCCAACAACTGGTTCTCCACCCACGACTGCGGGAGCCTCGTGCTCTACCCGATGCGGGCCCGGACCCGCCGGGGCGAACGTCGCAGGGACGTCGTCGACGCCCTGGCGCGCGAGTACGCCGTGGCCACGGTGCGCGACTACTCCCGCGCGGAGCGGACGGGCCGCTACCTCGAGGGCACCGGCTCGATGGTCCTCGACCACGTCGCCCGCGTCGCCTACGTCTGCCGGTCGCGCCGGGTCAGCGCCGCGGTGCTCCGCCGGTTCTGCGCCGACCACGGGTACCGCGCCGTGGTCGTCGACGCGGTGGACCGGGCGGGCCGCCCGATCTACCACACCAACGTCATGATGAGCGTCGGCACCGACCTCGCGCTGGTCTGCCTCGAGGCGGTGCGGGACGCGTCCGCCCGTCGCGCGCTGCGCGAGGAGCTGGACGGAAGCGGCCACGAGGTGGTCCCGCTGACCCTGGCCCAGGTGGGGGAGTTCGCGGGCAACGCACTGGAGCTGACCGGCTCCACGGACCGGGTGCTGGTGATGTCCGCCCGGGGCTGGGCCTCGCTGGACGCCGCCCAGCGCCGGGTCGTCGGTGCGCACGTCGACGTGCTGCCGGTGCACGTGCCCACCGTCGAGCACGCGGGCGGGTCGGCCCGCTGCATGGTCGCCGGGGTCCACCTGCCGTCCCGGAGCCGCTGAGGGCGGTCAGCCGGCCTGCCGCCGCACGCGCTCGGCATGCTCCCAGTCCGCCGGGTCCAGGGCGATCGCCGCGGCGGGGAAGAGACCGTTCTCCTCGTGCTGGATGTGCTCGACGAGCGTGCCGAAGGCGCCGAGCACCGGGGCCCACTCGACCTCGGCGGCGCCCCTCTCGCGGGCCGTCGCCAGGGCGGTCGCGACGATGGAGTCGACGTCGTCGTGCTCGTCGAACAGCACGCCCACCTTCTCCCGGTACTCCGGCTGCCTGGCCATGGCCGGGTAGAGGCTCAGCTCCTCCACGGAGTCGTGCCGCTCGAGCAGCACGGCCAGCTCGGCGAGGTGGGCCACCGCCCGCTCGTGCTCGCCCCGGTCGGTGGCCCGGCGGACCTCGCCGCACAGGTTCTGGATCTGCGTGTGCTCGCGCGAGAGGTCCCCGATCGGCCCGATCGAACGGCACCCGCAGTAGCTGCACACCGGCCTCGCCCCCTCACCGTGGACGAGTCTGCCACGAGCATCGCGCTCGCTCCCCGCCGGCGGGTGCCGATCACCCGGTGCGGCGCCAGCGGAGGGCGACCGCCTGGTCGACCACCAGGCCCGCGTGCTCCGCGATGGCGCGCGCGGCCGCCTCCGGTGGCAGCTCGATCCGCAGCACCGCCTCCAGGTCCGCCCGCCGCCGGAACGCCAGGGGCACCGTGAGCCGCTCGGTCGTGAACCCCTGCCTGGCCCAGAAGCGCTCGGTGCCCTCCGGGTCGTATGCCGGGTACCCGCCGCGGAACCACCGGCCGAACGTCGAGCGGGTGGCGTCGACGTCGACGACGGCCACCACCCCACCGGGTCGCAGCACCCGCTGCGCCTCGGCGAGACCGGGCTCGCAGCCCGCCCCGAAGAAGTACGCCCACCGGGCGCAGACCACGTCGACCGACCCGGTGGCGAGGGGCAGGGCCTCCGCCCAGCCGCACAGGACCACGGCCCGCCGCCGCGCCGTTGCGGCGCCCCCGCGCAGCCGGTCCCGGGCGAGTGCGACGAGCGGCGGGTGCGGCTCGACCCCCACCACGTGGGCCCCGCGGGCGGCCAGCCGGGGCAGGTGGAAGCCGCTCCCGCACCCCACGTCGACGACGACCACCCCGGCCAGCGGGTGCAGCCGCTCCAGCGCGGCGTCGACTTCGCGGTACGGGTCGGCCGCGCGGTTCTCCAGCTCGTAGACGTGCGGGGAGTCCCAGATGTTGGGTGAGCGGAGGACCCCGGTCACGGCCGCCTGCGTGGGGCCCGCCGGGCCGCCGGGCGGCCCCCGACGGTGCCGGCGTCGACCGTCGCCGGGTGGACGTAGAGGGGGAGGGCCGCGCGCGCCCCCGTCGCACGGGCCCGGCGCGCGACGGTGAGGTGCGGCTCGCAGTGGACGACGAGGACGGCATACCCCTCCTCGCCCATCAGCTCGACCAGCTCCGCGCGGCTGCTGCGGAAGACCGGCTCCCGCCCGACGTGCGCCTCGGGGCTGCTCGAGCAGAACCAGTCCAGGTCGTGCCCCCCGGGCCCCCACTCCCGGCGGGTGTACTCCCCGATCGTCACCTCGAGGTAGGAGGTCTCGTCGGCCAGGGTCACGGTGCGGTAGGACCGCCGGATGGGCAGCTGCCAGCAGACGTCGGGCTTGGCGCGGTGCGGCATCCGTCCGGCGCGGACGGCGTGCACGTGCAGGGCGCAGCCGGCGCCGGCCGGGAAGTCCGGCCGGTTGAGGAAGACGCAGGCACCGTCGGCCACGCGCGTCTTCGGCACGCCGTCCTCGAGCTCGCTCCAGCGCGCGGCCTTCGCGGGGTTGCGGCCGGGGTGGTGCTGCCACACGTCCGGGCCCATCTCGGCGGCGACGGCGCGGACCCGCTCGAGGTCGTCCTCGTCGGTGAAGTGGGCGCCCAGGCTGCAGCAGCCGTCGTCCGGACGGTCCGCGTAGATGCCCCGGCACCCGGCCCCGAAGATGCACGTCCAGCTCGAGGTGAGCCACGTCAGGTCGCAGCGGAAGCGCTGACCCGGGTCGGCCGGGTCCGCGAACTCCACCCACGTGCGCGGGATGTCGAGCGGGACCTCGGCCACGACCTCACCCTAGGGCCACTACGCTCGCGGCCATGCGGCTCGGGGTCATCGACGTGGGGTCCAACACCGTCCACCTGCTCGTCGTCGACGCCCACAGCGGCGCCCGGCCGCTCCCGGCGACCTCGCACAAGATCACCCTGCGCCTCTCCGAGCACGTCACCGACGACGGCCTGATCTCGGACCAGGGCCGGGACCGGCTCACCGACTTCGTGCAGGAGTGCCTGAAGGTCGCGGAGGACCAGGGGGTCGAGGACCTCATGGGCTTCGTCACCAGCGCCATCCGGGAGGCGCCGAACGGGGAGGTGGTCCTCGAGCACGTCGCGGTGCGCACCGGCGTCGCCCTCGAGGTCCTCTCGGGCGAGCAGGAGGCACGGCTGACCTTCCTCGCGGCCCGCCGGTGGTTCGGCTGGTCCGCGGGGACGTTGCTCGTGGCCGACATCGGCGGTGGGAGCCTCGAGCTCGCGCAGGGGATGGACGAGGAGCCGGACGTCGCGTTGTCCCTGCCGCTCGGGGCGGGCCGGGTCACCCGCACCCTGCTCGCGGAGGACACCCCCGGCCCGGAGACGCTGCGCGACGCGCGCCGCCAGGTCCGCGCCACCATCGCCGCCTCCCTGCGGCCGCTCGCCAAGGCCGGCCCGCGGGACCGTGCCGTCGGCACGTCCAAGACGATCCGCTCCCTGGCGCGGGTGACCGGGGCGGCTCCCAGCTCGGAGGGGATGTATGCCGTGCGCCTCCTCGAGCGCTCCGCCCTCTCCGCGGTGCTGCCCACGCTCGCGGGCATGAAGCCGGCCCAGCGCGCGGGGCTGCCCGGGGTGTCGGCGACCCGCGCCCACCAGATCCTCGCCGGGGCGGTCGTCGTCGAGGCGGCGATGGACCTGCTGGGCATCGAGCGGCTCGAGGTCTGCCCGTGGGCGCTGCGCGAGGGGATCATCCTGCGCCGGCTGGACGGGATGCGGTGATGGCGCCGGCGCGGCGCGGCAGCGGGGTCGTCGAGGTCCCCGACGTCCCGGTCGCCCTCTCGACCGCCTCGGTCTACCCGGAGAACGCGGCGGCCGCCTTCTCGCTCGCGGGCCGGCTCGGCTACGACGGCGTCGAGGTCATGGTGTGGAACGACCCGGTGACCCAGGAGGCCGGCGCGCTCGCGGCGCTGTCCCGGCACCACGGCATACCGGTGGTGTCCGTGCACGCGCCCACGCTGCTGGTGACCCAGCGGGTGTGGGGGTCCGACCCGTGGGACAAGGTGGACCGGTCGATCGACCTGGCGCTCGAGCTCGGTGCCGGCACCGTGGTGCTGCACCCGCCGTTCCGCTGGCAGCGGGAGTACGCGCGGGACTTCGCCGACGGCGTCGCGGAGCGCGAGGCCGAGCGGGGGGTGCGCCTGGCGGTGGAGAACATGTTCCCGTGGCGGGCCCGGGGGCGGGAGCTGGAGGCCTACCTGCCGCACTGGGACCCGGTCGGCCAGCCCTACGACCACGTGACCCTCGACCTGTCGCACACGGCCACCGCCGGCTCCGACGCCCTGGCCATGACCCGCGACCTCGGCCCGCGGCTGCGCCACCTGCACCTGGCCGACGGGCAGGGCTCGATCCGCGACGAGCACCTGGTGCCGGGCCGCGGCGGGCAGCCCTGCGCCGAGGTGCTGGAGCGCCTCGCGCAGGACGGCTTCGACGGCTCGGTGGTCGTGGAGGTGACGACGCGGCGGCTCTCCCACGACCAGCGGGAGGTGGACCTGGCCGAGTCGCTCGCCTTCGCCCGGCTCCACCTGGCGTCCCCGGCGGCCCGACCGAGGGCCCGCCGGCGCCGCCGGTGAGCGGGGAGGGCGCGGGGACGCGGACGCCTCCACCCGCCGGCCCGGACGCCATCGTCGTCGACCACCTGCGGGTGGTGCGCGGGGACCGCATGGTGCTGCCGGACCTGTGCCTGCGGGTGCCCCACGGACAGGTGGTCGGCCTCCTCGGGCCGAGTGGCGGGGGCAAGTCGACGCTGATGCGGGCCGTGGTCGGTGTGCAGGTGGTGCAGGGCGGGACGATCACCGTCCTCGGTGAGCCCGCCGGGTCCCCGGCGCTGCGCCACCGCGTGGGGTACCTCACCCAGGCGCCGAGCGTCTACGGCGACCTCACCGTGCGGGAGAACCTGCGCTACTTCGCCGCCGTCGCGGGGGCCGCCGACGGCGACGTCGACCGGGTGCTCGACGAGGTCGAGCTGGGCTCGCACGCCTCGGTGCGGGTGGACCGGCTCTCCGGCGGCCAGGAGTCGCGCGCCTCGCTCGCCGTCGCGCTGGTGGGGCGCCCGGACGTGCTGGTGCTGGACGAGCCGACGGTCGGGCTCGACCCCGTGCTGCGCCGGGACCTGTGGGAGCTGTTCCACCGGCTCGCCGAGGGCGGTCGCACCCTGCTGGTCTCCAGCCACGTCATGGACGAGGCGGTCCGGTGCGACCGGCTGCTCCTGCTGCGCGAGGGCGCGCTGCTGTGGGACTCCACGCTGCAGGAGCTCCTGGAGCGGACCGGCGCCGCGGACGCGGAGCAGGCGTTCCTGGCGCTGGTCGACCGGGCCGGCGCGCCATGAGCCCGCGCATCACCCTCGCGACGGCGGCCCGGATCCTGCGCCAGCTGCGCCACGACCCCCGCACGGTGGCGCTGATGCTCGTCGTCCCGTGCGTGCTCGTGGGCCTGCTCGCGTGGATCTTCGACGGCACCCCGGTCTTCGACCGGGTGGGGCCGGCCCTCCTCGGGGTCTTCCCCTTCGTCGTCATGTTCATCGTCACCAGCGTCGCCACCTTGCGGGAGCGGACCTCCGGCACCCTCGAGCGGCTGCTCACCACCCCGCTGGCCAAGGCCGACTTCATGGTGGGCTACGCCCTGGCGTTCGGCGTGATGGCCGTGCTGCAGGCGCTGGTCGCGACCACCTTCGCCGTCTGGGTGTGCGACCTCGACGTGGCGGGCCCGCTCGCGCTGCTCGTGGTCATCGCCCTAGCCGACGCGCTGCTCGGGACGGCCCTGGGGCTGTTCGTGAGCGGCTTCGCGTCCAGCGAGTTCCAGGCGGTGCAGTTCATGCCGGCGTTCGTGCTGCCGCAGTTCCTCCTGTGCGGGCTGCTCGTCCCTCGCGACGAGCTGCCGGACGTCCTCGCCGCCGTGTCCAACGTGCTGCCCCTGTCGTATGCCGTGGACGCGATGACGTCGGTCGCGACGGTCGCCGACGCGACCCCCGAGGTGCTGCCCGACCTCGCCGTCATCCTGGGCTTCGTCGTGGGGTCCCTCCTGCTCGGAAGCCTGACCCTGCGCCGCCGGACCCCGTGACCGGCCGGCCGGGCCGGGACGCCGGCGGCTAGCCTGACCTCCGTGGATCCCGGTGACCTGCTCCGCGGAGCGCTCCTCCAGCTCTCCGAGTCCGGCGTCGTGCGGAAGGGCGTCGAGCGCGCCCCGGTGAGCCGCGCCGTCGTCGGGCGCTACGTCCCCGGCACGACCGTCGCGGACGCCGTGCGGGCGGCGGCCGAGCTGCGCGCCACCAACCGCCTCAGCACGCTGGACTACCTCGGCGAGGACACCATTGACCGCGAGCACGCCGAGCGGACCCGGGACGCCTACGTCGCCCTGCTTCGGGCGCTGGCGGCACGCGAGCTGTCCCAGTTCGGCGCGGCGGAGGTCAGCGTCAAGCTCAGCGCGATCGGGCAGGCGCTGCCCGCGGACGGGGAGCGGATCGCGCTCGAGCACGCCCGGGCCATCTGCGAGGTGGCGCAGGAGGTCGGCACCACGGTGACCCTCGACATGGAGGACCACACCACCACCGACTCGACGCTCGGCACCCTGCGCGAGCTGCGCGCCGACTTCCCGTCGGTGGGCGCGGTGCTGCAGGCCTACCTCTTCCGCACCGAGCAGGACTGCCGCGACCTCGCCACGGAGGGGAGCCGGGTCCGGCTGTGCAAGGGCGCCTACCGGGAGCCGTCGTCGGTCGCGCACCAGGACGCCGAGGAGGTCTCGCTGGCGTACGTGCGCTGCCTCAAGGTCCTCATGGCGGGCGCCGGCTACCCCATGGTCGGCACCCACGACCCGCGGCTCGTCGACATCGCGCGGGCGCTCGCCGGCCACCACGGCCGGACGCCGGACAGCTACGAGTTCCAGATGCTCTACGGCATCCGTCCCGCGGAGCAGGTGCGCATCGCGGACCGCGGCCACGAGATGCGCGTCTACGTGCCCTTCGGCGAGGAGTGGTACGGCTACCTCATGCGGCGGATGGCCGAGCGCCCCGCGAACACGATGTTCTTCGTCCGCTCGCTCGTCTCGAGGGGCTGAGCACGTGGCCACCGTGGCGATCTTCGGCGCCGGGGTCATGGGGGAGACCCTGCTCTCCGGGCTGCTGCGCGCCGGCCGCCCGGCCGAGCAGCTGCTCGTCACGGAGCGACGTGCCGACCGGGCCGCCGAGCTCGCCGAGCGCTACGGCGTGCGGGTGCTCGGCAACGCCGACGCCGCCGACGCGGCGGACACCCTGGTCCTCGTCGTCAAGCCGCAGGACATGGCCGTGCTGCTCGACGAGGTGGCGCCGCACGTCACGGCCGACGACCTCGTCGTCAGCCTGGCGGCCGGCATCACGACCGAGTTCATCGAGACCCGGCTCCCCGAGGGCCGTGCGGTCGTGCGCGTCATGCCCAACACCCCGGCCCTGGTCGACCAGGGCATGGCGGCGGTGAGTGCGGGACGGCACTGCTCACCCGAGCAGCTGCACGAGGCCATCGACCTGCTGGCCGCGACCGGCAAGGTGCTCGACGTGCCGGAGAAGCTCCAGGACGCCGTCACGGCCATCTCCGGCAGCGGGCCGGCATACATCTTCTACGTCGTGGAGGCGATGATCGAGGCCGGTGTCGTCCTCGGTATGCCGCGCGCCACGGCCACCGAGCTCGTCGTCCAGACCCTGTTCGGCGCGGCGACCATGATCCGCGAGACCGGGCAGCACCCCACCGTGCTTCGTGAGCAGGTCACCTCGCCGGGCGGGACCACCGCGGCGGCGCTGCGAGAGCTTGACGACAACAAGGTCCGCGCCGCCTTCATCCGGGCGATGGAGGCCGCGGCGCTGCGCTCCCGGGAGCTCTCCGGCGGCTGAGCCGGGCGGGGGCCGACCGTGCGCTCGGCGCCACTGCCGTGCCAGAGTGGGCGCCATGAGCTCGATCACCGTGCGCTCGCTGACCGAGGGGGACTGGGAGACCTACCGCTCGGTGCGCCTGACCGCACTACGCGAGTCCCCCGACGCCTTCGCCGCCGGTCACGAGGACGAGTCCGAGCTGCACGAGTCGGCGTGGCGCACCCGGATGCGCCGCTCCCAGCGGCTGCTGGCGGAGCGGGACGGCGAGCCGCTCGGCATCGCGAGCGTGGGGAACGCGAACGGTGACGAACCGGACGCCTCCGAGCTGTTCGGGCTCTGGGTCGAGCCGGGGGCCCGGGGCAGCGGGGTCGCCTCGGCGCTGGTGCGTGCAGGGGCCCGCACCGCGGTCGCGGCCGGGCGGCGCAAGCTCCTCTACTGGGTCGGCGCGGACAACGGCCGGGCGGTCGCCTTCGCCAGCGGCTGCGGCTTCCGCCCCACCGCCGAACGCCGGCCGATGCGCGTGGCCAACGAGGAGGACGGCGAGGAGGAGATCGCCATGGTGCTCCCGCTCGGTGGCGACCAGGCGTTCCTGCGGGACTGACCGGTCAGGGCCTGGAGGCGAGCCGCTCGAGCAGCTCGGTGGGTCCGCTGACGATGAGCGTGTCGTGGGCCGAGACCTTCGTGGACGCCACGGCATACGTGAAGTCCTGCCCCGGTGCCTTCACGCCGACCACGGTGACGCCGTAGCGGCTGCGGATCTGGCTCTGCTCGAGCGTGAAGCCGATGGCCTCGTTCGGGGGGCGCATCTTGACGATGGCGAAGCCGTCGTCGAACTCGATGTAGTCCTGCAGCCGGCCGCCCACGAGGTGGGCGACCCGGCGCCCGGTGTCGGCCTCGGGTCGGACCACGTGGGTGACGCCGATCCGGGTCAGGATGCGGGCGTGCTCCGGGGAGGTGGCCTTGGCCCACACGTCGGCGATGCCGGCGTCGACGAGGTTGACGACCGCGAGCACCGAGGCCTCCACCGCCCCGATGCCGACCACCGCCACCCGGAACCGCTGTGGCTTGGCCTCGCGGATGACGTCGGGGTCGCTGCCGTCGCCGTGGATCACGTGGGCCACCCGGCCGAGGAACCGCTCCGCGAGCAGGCCGTCCCTCTCGATGGCGGTGACCCGATGTCCCAGGCGGCGCAGCTCCACCGCCGAGGCGCCGCCGAAACGCCCGAGGCCGACCACGAGGACCTCCGCCTCGTGCACGTTTCGTCCAGCCATGGGAGCTCCGTCCTGCGCGATCCCCGGGGCCTCCGGGTGCCACCCGCCACGGTATCGGGGGCGAGTAGCGTTCGAGCATGGGCCCAAGGACGCGCGTCATCTGGGACGACTGCTTCACGGCGTACGACTTCGGCCGTGACCACCCCATGTCGCCGGTCCGCCTCGACCTGACCACGCGGCTGGCCCGCGCGCTGGGCGTCCTCGACGACCTCGAGGTGGTGTGCCCGGAGGTGTGTCCGGACGACGTGCTCACCACCGTGCACGAGCCGGCCTACGTCGCCGCCGTCCGCGCCGCCTCGGACGACCCCGCCTCGGCCGACGAGCGCCGGGGGCTCGGCACCGAGGACGACCCGGCGTTCCGCGGCATGCACGACGCGAGCGCCCGCATCGCCCAGGGCACCATCGACCTCTGCCGGGCCGTGTGGGAGGGGGAGATCGACCACGGCGTCAACTACTGCGGCGGCATGCACCACGCGATGCCGACGCACGCCTCCGGCTTCTGCATCTACAACGACGCCGCTCTCGGCATCCGGTGGCTCCTCGACCACGGCGGGGCCGCGCGGGTGGCCTACGTCGACATCGACGTCCACCACGGGGACGGCGTGGAGAAGGTCTTCTGGGACGACCCGCGGGTGCTGACGGTCTCCGTGCACGAGAGCGGCCGGCACCTCTTCCCGGGGTCCGGATGGCCGACGGACGTCGGCGGGCCCGACGCGCCGGGCAGCGCCGTCAACGTCGCCCTGCCGCCGGGCACGAGCGACGCCGGGTGGCTGCGGGCCATCGCCTCGACGGTCCCGCAGGTGGTCCACGCCTTCCGGCCCGACGTGCTGGTCACCCAGCACGGCTGCGACAGCCACTACGAGGACCCGCTCGCCCACCTCGCGATCAGCCTGGACGCGCAGCGCCGGGCGCACGAGGAGATGCACTCCCTCGCGCACGAGGTGACCGGCGGGCGGTGGGTGGCCCTGGGCGGGGGCGGCTACGCCATCATCGACGTGGTCCCGCGCTCCTGGACCCACCTCACGGCCATCGCCGGGCACCGGCCGGTCCACCCCGAGGCCGCGGTGCCGGAGGAGTGGCTCGAGCACGTGCGCTCGACCCTGGGCCGTTCCGGCCCGGCCCGCATGGGCGACCTGGACCCGGCGCAGCTGCCCATCTGGGTGCAGCCGTGGAGCCTGGGCTACAACCCGGACAACCCGGTCGACCGGGCGGTCATGGCGACGCGGGAGGCGGTCTTCGCCCACTACGGCCTGGACCCCTATTTCGACTGACGCGGGCGGGTCCGGCGCGCCCGGTCGCCGACCGGTCGCCGAGCCGGACGGTCGCGAACGGCGTGTCGGGTGGACGGGAGGGGGAATTTCGCCCGTCTGCCTTCCCAGAGGTCACACCTGCCCCTAAGGTTGCGCCTGCACGCCCGTAGCTACCGTCGGTGGGCACCGACGATGCGCGTGTGCAGAAGACCGAGGTCACGATGTCCCAGGAGCGCCAGCTCGCCGAGGTGCGGTTCCTCACCGTCGCCGAGGTCGCCTCGATCATGCGCGTGTCGAAGATGACGGTGTACCGCATGGTGCACGCCGGCGAGCTGCCCGCCATCCGGGTGGGGCGCTCGTTCCGGGTCCCCGAGGACGAGGTGCACAAGTACCTGCGCAACTCCTACATCGACACCGCGTGAGCGCACGACGCAGGTGACGCGGAAGGGGTGGCCGTCCCTGCCACCCCTTCCGCGTCCCCGCCGCGGACCGCTGCCCGTCGCCGTGGCGACCACGGCACCGGGGACGGGCACGGCACCGGGGACGGCACGGCGTACCGGCTGGCGTTTGGGCGCCGTCCGGCCGCTTCGGTAGGGTGGGCAGCCGACGCGCGTGCCGACCGGCCGTGCACCGGTCGCACCCGCCCCGCGACGGCGGCGACGACCACCGAGACGACAGGCCGCCCCGGCACCCGCCGTGGGGGCGCGCAACGGTAAGGACAGCACATGGGCTCAGTCATCAAGAAGCGCCGCAAGCGGATGGCGAAGAAGAAGCACCGCAAGCTGCTGCGCAAGACGCGTCACCAGCGCCGCAACAAGAAGTGACCACCGCGGCGGGACCGGCGTGAGGGGCGGGCCCCGCTGCGAGGTCCCGTCGGGCGGTCGTGCCGGCGACCCGGCTGGCCCGACCCGGCTGGCCGACCCGCCGAGCACGCCCTGCAGAGGGCGCGCGCTGGTGGGCGCGGATAGGGTCGGTGCGTTGGTCCGCGTAGCGAACGAGGAGGGGGAGTGGCCGAGGTCGTCCTCGTGACCGGGGTGTCCCGCTATCTCGGTGGACTGCTGGCGCGCCGGCTCTCCCAGCAGCCGGGCATCCGCCGCATCGTCGGCGTGGACGTCATCCCGCCGCCGCACGACCTCGGTTCCGCCGACTTCGTGCGGGCCGACATCC
>DASQFD010000098.1:0-26482 GCA_035633255.1 Dermatophilaceae bacterium | reverse complement strand
CGGCACCGCCACCGTCGACCCCAAACCCGCCCAGACGCTGACCGTGGCCCGTGACCGGTTCGCCGACGCCACGACGAACCGGCGCGACACCCCCAGCCACCTGCCACTACGCGACGTGCGCCCGACGGCGCGGCTGCTCGAGCAGGAGACCAAGCTGCTCACCCACGCCATCCGCATGTCCGCCTACAACGCCGAGTCCACCCTCGCCCGGATGCTCGCGGGTCACTACGCCCGCGCCGACGACGAGGCCCGCGCCCTGATCCGCGAAGCATTCACCCTGCCCGGCGACATCCACCTCAGCGACGGGCACCTGCACGTACGGCTCGACCCAGCCACCGCACCCCGACGCAGCCGCGCCATCCACGCCCTCTGCCAGCAGCTGACCGCGACCGCGACGACCTACCCCGGCACGAAGCTGAGGATCACCTACGCCGTGAAGAACCAACCCGATCATTCATGAACGATCTCTCCATGTCAGGAGTCCTGGGCCCGGCACGTCGAGCTGCGCCGATGGCCCACCGGGCCGGCCGTCGCCCGCTGGGTGGAGAACCACTGGTCCCTCGCCTGGGACCTACCCCGCGGGTCGTCGGTGACCAGCCGGGTGCTCCCGCACCCGACCTGCTCGTTGACCGCCGAGCACGCCAGCCACCCGCGCCGCGGCGTGGGGCGCGAGCGCGTGGTCGTGACCGGCGTGGTGACCCGGCGGTTCGACGTCGAGGTGCGCGGGACCGGCCGGGTGCTCGGCGTCCGGTTCCGGCCCGGCGGGCTCGCCGCCCTGAGCGGACGGTCGGCACGCGCGTGGACGGACGCGGTGGTCCCGGCCTCGGACGTGCTCCCCGCGCCCGTGTGCGGCGCGCTCGCCGACCCTGCCCTGGCGGACGACCCGGGCGCCTGGGCGGCGGTCGCGGAGGAGGTGCTGGCCGGCATACCGGCTCCGGACGACGCGCAGTACGAGCGCGTGCTGGAGGTGGTCGCGGACCTGCTGGCCGACCGCACGCTCCTGACGGTCGGCGAGGTGGCCGCGCGGCACGGGCTCACGCCGCGCACGCTGCAGCGGCTGTTCGTGCACTACGTCGGCGTCGGCCCCAAGTGGGTCCTCGGGCGGTACCGGATGCACGACGTGGTCACCGAGCTCGACGAGGGGTATGCCGGCCCGCTCACCGAGCTGGCCGCTCGCCACGGCTGGTACGACCAGGCGCACTTCACGCGCGACTTCACCGCGCTGGTGGGCGTCACGCCGGGGCAGTACCGCGGCGGGGGCGGCCATGAGGGCGCGCCCGCCCGATAGCGTGCACCCACCCGACCCCCGACGGAGGAGAACCCCATGAGTGACGCCCATCGCCACGGCACGCAGGTCCTCGCCGACCTGCGCGAGCCGTCCGCGGCCCTGCGCTCGGCCATCCCGGACGTCTACGCCGGCTTCTCGGCCACGCACAAGGCGGCCCTGGAGGCCGGGTCGATGGACGCCAAGACCAAGGAGCTGATCGCCCTGGGGATCGGCGTGGCCCAGCAGTGCGACGGCTGCATCGCCTCGCACGCCCGCGGAGCCGCCGTCAAGGGCGCGACGCCGGAGGAGGTCGCCGAGATGCTCGGGGTGGCGATCCTCATGTGCGGCGGCCCGGCCACCGTCTACGGCCCGCGGGCCTACGACGCCTTCCTGGAGTTCCACGCGAAGTACGCCGCGCGCGGCTGAGCGCGCGGCCTCCCTCAGCCGGGGCGGAGCACCCCGCCCAGGGCGTCGAGCACACCGACGTCCTCGATGGTGCCCGGGATCGTCGGCGTCCTGCCGTCGGCCATCTCGCGCATCGTCTTGCGGAGGATTTTGCCCGAGCGGGTCTTGGGGAGCCCGCCCACGATGTCGACCTGCCGGAGCGAGGCCACCGCACCGACCTCGTCGCGCACCCGCTGGACGAGCTCGCGAACGATCCGGTCACCGTGCGCCTCCGCGTCGACGCCGCCCTTGAGGACGACGAGGCCGCGCGGGATCTGGCCCTTGAAGTCGTCCGCCACACCGATGACCGCGCACTCGGCGACGTCGGGGTGGCCGGCGAGCGCGGCCTCGATCGACCCGGTGGACAACCGGTGACCCGCGACGTTGAGCACGTCGTCGGTGCGGCCCATGACGTAGATGTAGCCGTCGTCGTCGATGTGGCCGCCGTCGCCGGTGAGGTAGTAGCCGTCGTACACCGAGAGGTAGCCCGCGATGTAGCGGTCGTCGGCCTGCCACAGCGTCGGCAGGGTGCCGGGCGGCAGCGGCAGCTTGATCGCGATGGCGCCCTCGTTGCCGCGGTCGCACTCCATCCCCACCTCGTCGAGCACCCGGACGTCGTAGCCGGGCACCGCCACCGAGGGTGACCCCGGCCTGATCGGCATCGGCTCCAGGCCACGCAGGTTGGCGGCGATGGCCCAGCCGGTCTCGGTCTGCCACCAGTGGTCGACGACCTCGCAGTGCAGCACGTCGTTGGCCCAGTGGTAGGTGTCCGGGTCGAGCCGCTCGCCGGCGAGGAAGATGTTCCGCACGTGCGAGATGTCGTACTCGGTGAGGAGCTTGCCCTCCGGGTCCTCGCGCTTGATGGCCCGGTAGGCCGTGGGCGCGGTGAACATCGCCTTGGCGCCGTACTCGCTGAGAATCCGCCAGAACGCCCCGGCGTCGGGCGTGCCCACCGGCTTGCCCTCGTAGAGGATCGTCGTCGCGCCGATGATGAGCGGTGCGTAGACGATGTAGGAGTGGCCGACGACCCAGCCGACGTCGCTGGCCGTGAACCACACGTCACCGGGGTCGATGTCGTAGATGTTCTTCATCGACCACGCCATCGCGACGGCGTGCCCGCCGTTGTCGCGCACGATGCCCTTCGGCCGACCGGTGGTGCCGGATGTGTAGAGGATGTACAGCGGGTCGGTCGCCTCGACCTCGACGCAGTCCGCCGGCTCGGCGTCGTCGACGACCTCGTGCCACTCCATCTCCTCCCAGTCCGTGTCCCGCTCGCCGATCGCGGCGGGCAGCTGCTCGCGCTGGAGCATGATGACGGACTCGGGCTTGTGGCTGGAGCGGTCCAGGGCCTCGTCGAGCATCGGCTTGTAGGGGATGGTGCGCGTGGGCTCGATGCCGCAGGACGCGGACACGATGACCTTCGGCGTCGCGTCCTCGATGCGCGCCGACAGCTCGGCTGGGGCGAACCCGCCGAAGACCACCGAGTGGATGGCCCCCAGGCGCGCGCAGGCGAGCATCGCGACGACCGCCTCGGGCACCATCGGCATGTAGACGAGGACCCGGTCGCCCTTCTCGACCCCGAGGCTGGCGAGCGCACCGGCGAAGCGGCTCACCCGGTCGAGCAGGTCGGCATACGTGAACGACGCCTTGGTCCCGGTGACCGGGGAGTCGTAGAGGAGGGCGAGCTGGTCGCCGCGGCCGTCACGCACATGCCGGTCGAGCGCGTTGAAGCAGGTGTTGAGGCGGCCGCCGGTGAACCAGCGGTAGAACGGTGGATTCGAGTCGTCCAGGGCCTTCTCCGGCGGCCTGGTCCACTCGATCGCTGCCGCCGCCTCGCCCCAGAACCCGTCCGGGTCGGAGATGCTGCGCTGGTATGCCGCTGCGTAAGCCCCGTCGCTCATGCCCCCATCGTGGCGCGGCGCCCCGAAGGCTTCCACCCCTCCGTCCCCGCTGCTGGTCAGGCGGGCGGATGCCGCGACGAGCGGGTCGCGCCGGACAGCGGAGCGCCCGCGCGATGCGCGGGCGCTCCGGGGTGCTGGCGGAGGATGCGGGATTTGAACCCGCGAGGGGTTTCATCCCCAACACGATTTCCAATCGTGCGCACTAGGCCACTATGCGAATCCTCCGCCGAGGAGGCTACCGGAGCGCCGCACCGCGCCGGAAATCCCGGCGCGGGGATGCCGGTGCGGGGGCGGGAGGCCCCGGCGCCGGGCCCGTGCGGACGGTCAGCGGGCGGGGTAGAGAGCCCCGAGGAGGTCGTCGAGCTTGTGGAAGGAGGTCTCCCACTGCTGCTGTGCGCGCTCGACCATGTCGGTGGACAGCGGCCCCTGCTCGATCCGCACCACGCTGCGACCCGGCCCGGTGTCGGTGAACTCCACGCGCAGGGTCAGCAGGAGTGGAGCCTCGTCGCCCAGGATGACCTGCTCGGTGAGGGTGAGCACGTCGTTCTCCACGACCTCGATGTAGGTGCCTTCGACCCTGCGAACCCGTCCGAGGTCCTCGTCGTGGACCATCGTCAGCCGGTGGCACCCGCCCACGTGCGGCTCCACGTCGACCGACCAGCGCGGGACGGTGTAGCCGCGGGGCGCGAACCAGCGGGCGAGGCGGTCGGCGTCGGTGAAGGCGGCGAAGACGGTCCGGCGGGGGGCGTCGAGGTCGCGCTCCATCACCAAGGTGCGCACGGCGACCGCTGCCCCCGGTCGCCCCGTCCCGGTCATGCCTGAAGTATCCCCCCCGCCGACCGGGATGACCACCCCTGGGCCGGCGGCCGGTGCCGGGGTCGGCCGGTCCGGGCGCCCGACGGTCCCGGGCGCCCCGACCGGTGTCGGGCGCGCGACGGTGTCGCGGCGCGCGCGACGGCCCCCGTAGACTTCCGGTCGGCACCCCGCGTGGTGGTACCTCGCCGAACTCCCCCAGGGCAGGAATGCAGCAAGGGCAGGTGAGCTCTTCCAGGTACGCGGGGTGTCCTCGTCCCGCCCGGCGTCCGCCGCCGACGGCGCGGCCCCCGCCCGGCGTCCGCCGCCGCCACCCCGGCCCGGCGGCCCGCCACCCCGGCCCCGCGGACCTCGACCACCGGCGTGCGCCGGCCGTCCCCAGCGGCCTCGCGGCGGCATACGCGCCGTCCGCCATCCCGCGTAGGGTTCGATGCCGTGAGCACCGCCCTCTACCGCCGCTACCGCCCGGAGACGTTCGGTGACGTCATCGGGCAGGAGCACGTCACGGAGCCGCTCATGCGAGCGCTCGCGACGGGCCGGGTGGGCCACGCCTACCTGTTCTCCGGACCGCGCGGCTGCGGCAAGACCACGAGCGCGCGCATCCTCGCCCGCTGCCTGAACTGCGAGCAGGGCCCCACCGCGCAGCCGTGCGAGGAGTGCGACTCGTGCGTCGCCCTGGCCCGCGGGGGCGCCGGGACGGTCGACGTCATCGAGATCGACGCGGCCAGCCACGGTGGCGTCGAGGACGCCCGTGACCTGCGGGAGCGTGCGTCCTACGGCCCTGCGGCGAGCCGCTACAAGGTCTACATCATCGACGAGGCGCACATGGTCACGCCGCAGGGCTTCAACGCCCTGCTCAAGATCGTCGAGGAGCCGCCGGAGCACGTGAAGTTCGTCTTCGCGACGACGGAGCCCGAGAAGGTCATCGGCACGATCCGCTCCCGCACCCACCACTACCCGTTCCGCCTCGTCCCCCCGCAGCGGCTGCAGGAGTACCTCGCCGAGATCTGCGGGTCGGAGGGAGTGGCGGTCGCGCCCGGGGTGCTCTCCTTCGTCGTCCGGGCCGGCGGGGGATCGGTGCGCGACTCGCTCTCGGTGCTCGACCAGCTCATCTCGGGCTCGGGCCCGGGGGGACTGACCTACGAGTCGGCCGCCGCGCTGCTCGGCTTCACCGACGGCGAGCTGCTCGACGCCGCGATCGACGCCTTCGCGGCCGGCGACGCGGCGGGGGCGTTCCGGGCGGTCGAGCGGGTCGTGGAGTCGGGGATCGACCCGCGCCGCTTCGTCGAGGACCTGCTGGAGCGGCTGCGTGACCTCATCGTCGTCGCCGCGGTGCCCGACGGCGCGGCCGCGGTGCTGCGCAACCTGCCCACCGACCAGCTCGAGCGGATGGGCGCCCAGGCGGCCGCGTTCGGCGCCGGTGCCCTCTCCCGGGCCGCCGACCTGGTCAACAGCGGGCTCACCGAGATGACCGGCGCCACCTCGCCGAGGCTGCAGCTGGAGCTGATCGCCGCCCGGATCCTCCTTCCGGCCGCGTCCGGGGAGAGCGGGTATGCCGCGCGGCTGGACCGCCTCGAACGTCGCCTCGAGGTCGGTGGCGTGCCCTCCGTCGCGGCGCGCGGGCCGGCGCGGGCGTGGGAGCCCGCCGTCGTGGTCGAGACCGCGCTGCACGTCGCGCCGGACGTCGCGCCGGTGCCGCCGGGCGAGGCACCGCCCGCGCAGGCCACCCCTTCGCAGGGCGCGCCCCCCGCCGCCGCGGTGACCCCGACGGTCGCGGCGCCCCGGACCGTCGCGGTGACCCCGGGAGGGCTGGACACCGCGGCGATCCGCCGGGCCTGGCCCGAGGTGCTGAGCAAGGTCTACGAGCTGCGGCGGACGACGTGGACGTTCGTCTCCGAGCACACCCAGGTCCTCGACTTCGACGGCGAGCGGCTGCTGCTGGGGATCCAGACCAGCGGCCTGGCCACGACCTTCCGGCGCGGGACCCACGCCGAGTACGTCCGGCAGGCCCTCATCGACGTCCTCGGGGTGGACACGCGGGTGGAGGGGGTGCCCACCGAGGCGCCCGGCTCCGGGTCGGTGGGCGCCCCCGCTGCGGCCGCCACCTCGGCGACTGAGGTCACCTCGGCGACGGCCGTCACCTCGGCTCCCGCGGCCGGGTCCGCCTCGGCGGCCCCGATGACCCACCCCTCGGGGCCCGCCGCCACGGTGACCCACCCCTCGGGGCCCGCCGACCCGGTGACCGAACCGGTGACCGACCCGGTGACCGACACGGTGGTCAGCCCGGACGACCCGGACGTCGAGGAGCTGGCCGACGTCGGCGTCCCCGTCGTCGAGCGCCTCCTCGGCGCGACGGTGATCGCCGAGGAGGACACGTGAGCGCCCGGACCTACCGGGTGGGCTGGACCCTCGCCGTGCCGCTGGCCCGGGCGCTCTGGCAGCCGACGGTCACGGGCACCGAGCACATCCCGCGCACCGGTGGGGTGCTCCTCGCGAGCAACCACCTCTCCTTCATCGACTCGTTCGCGATCCCCATGGCCGCGCCCAGGCGGGTGAGCTTCCTCGCCAAGTCGGACTACTTCGCCGGCACCGGCGCGGCAGCCCGGGTCCGCCGCGCCGTCTTCGAGGCCATCGACGCCATCCCGGTCGACCGGGAGTCCTCGCGCGCCGCCCAGGAGTCGCTCGACGCGGCGCTCGCCGTGCTCCGCGAGGGGCGCGCCTTCGGGATCTACCCGGAGGGCACCCGCTCGCGCGACGGCCGGCTCTACCGCGGCCGCACCGGCGTCGCGTGGCTGGCGCTGACGGCCGGCGTCCCCGTGGTGCCGGTCGGGCTGCGGGGCACCGACGCGGTGCAGCCGATCGGCGCCCGCTTCCCGAAACGGGAGCACGTGAGCGTCGCCTTCGGTGCCCCGGTCAGGCCTGAGCCGTATGCCGACCTGCCGGCCGGGCGCGCCCGCCGCCACCTCACCGACGCCGTCATGGACGCCATCGCGGGGCTGAGCGGTCAGGAGCGGGCGGACAGCTACAACGAGCTTCCGGCCGGGTCGAGCGGGGCGGCAGTCGGCATCTGAGCCACGACGGGCCCGCCCCCGAGGGGAGTGGGAGGATCGGACCATGAGCACCCAGGTTTTTGGAGCCACCGGACTCACGTGCGGGCACTGCGTCGCCGCGGTCAAGGAGGAGGTCGGGGCGCTGGCGGGGGTCAGCGCGGTCGACGTCGTCCTCGTGGAGGGCGGGACGTCGACGGTGACGGTGTCGGCGGAGCCCGAGGTCACCGAGGAGAAGGTCGCCGAGGCGCTCGAGGAGGCCGGCGGATACGCGCTGGTCCGCTGACCGGGCCGCGTCGCGTCGGTCCCGGCGGCGGACGTGGCCTAGTCTCGAGGCGTGTACGAAGGCGCGGTCCAGGACCTCATCGACGAGCTCGGTCGGCTCCCCGGTGTGGGTCCCAAGAGTGCCCAGCGGATCGCCTTCCACCTGCTGCAGTGCGACCCGGCCGACGTCGAGCGGCTGGCGAGCGCCCTGACCGAGGTCAAGGCCCGGGTCCGCTTCTGCGAGGTGTGCTTCAACGTGGCCGAGGCCGAGCGCTGCCGCATCTGCGCCGACCCGCGGCGGGACCCCCGGAGCATCTGCGTGGTGGAGGAGCCCAAGGACGTCGTCGCGGTCGAGCGGACCCGCGAGTTCCGCGGGCGCTACCACGTGCTCGGCGGGGCGATCAGCCCCATCGACGGCATCGGTCCGGACGACCTGCGCCTTCCCGAGCTGATGCGGCGGCTCGCCTCGGGCGAGGTCACCGAGGTCATCATCGCCACCGACCCCAACCTCGAGGGGGAGGCGACGGCGAGCTACCTGGCCCGCTTCCTGCGGGGCATGGACCACCTGCGCGTCACCCGGCTCGCCTCCGGACTTCCGGTCGGTGGTGACCTCGAGTACGCCGACGAGGTGACGCTGGGACGCGCCTTCGAGGGACGGAGACTGCTCGATGCCTGACCGCACGCCCGAGCCCGCGGTGGACGACCTCGCACTGCTCACCGACCACGGTGCCGGCGACCTGGCGGAGGACCTCGCCATGCTGGCCGACGACTCGGCCCGGGAAGCCCGCATCTTCATCACCACGATGACCGAGATCGCCTCCGGCTCCGAGCCCGGTGCCGCCCTCCCCATGGGGCTGCTGGCCCTCTCGCAGGTGCTCGTCATGGGCGCCCGGCTGGGGGCGGTCGAGGACGTCGTCCCGGTCGAGCGCTACGAGACCGACCCCGGGCCCGACCCCGAGCTGGACCCGCTGCGGGAGAACCTGGCCAACCTCTTCGAGGGCATCGACGAGTACGCCGACGTCGTGGACCCGGTCACCGACCCCGAGCCGACCACCGGCGCGCTCTCCAACGACCTCGCGGTCGTCGCCGCCGCCCTCGCCCACGGGCTGCGACACCACGAGGACGGCCGGCCGGTCGAGGCGCTGTGGTGGTGGCAGTTCAGCTACCTCTCCGACTGGGGCGAGCGCGCCGCCATGGCGCTCCGCGTCCTGCAGACCCTGCTCGCACACGTGCGGCTGGACGCGGACGAGGACCTCGTCGCCGAGGCGGAGTTCGACGCCCTCCACCCCTGAGGAGGGTCACCTCGACCGAAGACGCGGGGGACCGGCATACGGGCGTGGGGGACACCCGGTGGCCGCCTCGGTAGGCTGGGCTCTCACCCTCCCCCCCGTGCCCCCGGTGTCACCCCCGCACCCGTTCACCCCCCGCACCACGCCTCGGAGCTCCCTCGTGCCCATCGTCGTCCAGAAGTACGGCGGCTCCTCCCTCGCCGACGCCGAGAGCGTCAAGCGGGTCGCGCGGCGCATCACCGAGACGAGGAAGGCCGGCAGCGACGTGGTCGTGGCGGTCTCCGCGATGGGGGACACCACCGACGAGCTGCTCGACCTCGCCCAGGGCGTCAGCCCCCTGCCGCCGGCGCGTGAGCTCGACATGCTGATGACCGCCGGCGAGCGGATCTCGATGGCGCTGGTCGCCATGGCGATCTCCGACCTCGGCTTCACGGCACGCTCCTTCACCGGCAGCCAGGCCGGGGTCATCACCGACGCGGTGCACGGCAGGGCGAAGATCATCGACGTCACGCCCGGCCGGATCACCACCGCGCTCGCCGAGGGGCACATCGTCATCGTCGCCGGCTTCCAGGGTGTCAGCCAGGACACCAAGGAGATCACCACCTTGGGTCGGGGCGGCACCGACACCACCGCCGTGGCCCTGGCCGCCGCCCTCGGCGCGGAGGTGTGCGAGATCTACACCGACGTCGACGGGGTCTTCACCGCCGACCCGCGCATCGTGCCGAGCGCCCGTAAGGTCGGCCGCATCACCAACGAGGAGATGCTCGAGCTGGCCGCCAGCGGCAGCAAGGTGCTGCACCTGCGCAGCGTCGAGTACGCCCGCCGGTTCGACATCCCCATCCACGTCCGGTCCTCCTTCTCCGCCAAGGAGGGCACCGTCGTCACCGACCAGCCCGACCCCGAAGGAGGGACCGTGGAAGCGCCGATCATCGCCGGGGTCGCCCACGACCGCAGCGAGGCCAAGATCACCGTCGTGGGGGTGCCCGACGTCACCGGCAAGGCCGCGACGATCTTCTCGGCCGTCGCCGACGCCGCCATCAACCTCGACATGATCGTGCAGAACGTCTCCGCGACGGCGACCGGCCTCACCGACATCTCCTTCACCCTGCCGAAGGCCGACGGCACGACCGCGATGGCGGCGCTGCGGGGGATCCAGGAGCACGTCGGCTTCGCCTCGCTGCAGTACGACGACCAGATCGGCAAGCTCTCCCTCGTCGGCGCCGGCATGCGTTCCAACCCCGGGGTGTCGGCCACCTTCTTCACCGCGCTCGCCGACGCCGGGGTCAACATCGAGATGATCTCCACCTCGGAGATCCGGATCTCCGTCGTCACCCGCAACGACGTTATCGACGAGGCGGTCCGAGCGGTGCACACCGCGTTCGGGCTGGACTCCGGTGACGGCGAGGCCGTCGTCTACGCCGGGACCGGGCGCTGAGCTCCGGGGGCCCCACCCTGGCGGTGGTGGGGGCGACGGGGGCGGTCGGCCGCGTGGTGTCCGACGTCCTGCCCATGCGGGCGGCCGTGTGGGGACGGGTCCGCTTCGCGGCCGGGCCGGAGGACGTCGGGATGGTGTGCCGGGTGGGCGCCGCCGAGGTGACCGTGGAGCCGCTCGAGCCGGGCTTCTTCGACGATGTGGACATCGCGATCTTCGACCTGCCGCAGGAGATCTCCGAGCGGTGGGTCCGGCTGGCCGCCGTGCGAGGCGTCGTCGTCATCGACAACAGCACGACCTTCCGGATGGACCCCCGGGTCCCCCTCGTCGTGGCGGAGGTCAACGCGCTTCGGGTCAGGGACCGGCCCCACGGGATCATCGCCAACCCCGGCGCCACGGTGCTGACGATGATCGACGTGCTCGGCGTGCTGCACTCCGGCTGGCAGCTCACCGAGCTGGTCGTGACGACGTTCCAGGCGGCGTCCGGGCTGGGTCGGGCCGGTGTGGTGCGGCTCTACGACGAGATCGACCTCGTCGCGGGGAACCGTGAGCTCGGCCAGCGCCCCGGCGACGTGCGGCGGCTCGTCGAGCACGAGCTCGGCCCGTCGCCGTTCCCCGGGCCGCTGGCCCTCAACGTCCTGCCCCTGGTCGGCCGCCCGCTGCGCAACGGCTTCACCTCCGAGGAGGAGAAGATCCGCGACGAGATCCGCAAGATCCTCGACATCCCCGACCTGCGGGTGTCGGCGACCTGCGTGCGGGTGCCGGTCGTCTCGAGCCACTCGATCAGCGTCCACGCCACCTTCGACCGGAGGGTCACCGTCGCCGAGGCCCGCCAGGCGCTGCTGGACGCCCCCGGGCTCGTGCTCCTGGACGACCTCGAGCACGGTGAGTTCCCGACCCCGTCGGACTCCGTCGGCGCCGACCCGCGCTTCGCCGGACGCCTGCGGCAGGCCAAGGACCTGCCGCACTCCCTCGACCTGTTCATCTCCGGTGACAACCTGCGCAAGGGGGCCGCCCTGAACATGCTGCAGACCGCCGAGCTGGTCGCCCGCGAGCTCGCCGACCGTTGAGCCGGGTCGCCGATGACGTCCACCCCCTGGCCCGGATCCTCGCCCCGCGGCCGGCGGGAGGAGGATGGGGCGGCGGCCAGCGCCGCCCGCCGCACCGGCATACCGGCCGATGTTCGCCGGCCGCCCCCCGGCGCCCACGGTGGCGGCGGGAGCGCAGGTCACGGATTCAGCACGACCGGGCGACCAGTGGTGCGTGTTGCTGGTGGGATGGGTGTGACAAGTGATGCAATGGGTCGTGCCGCCAGAGCGACGGCCCGGAGGAGGAACCGTGAAGCTCGAGCTCGACCGCCCGCGCCGCGGTCTCGTGCGTGCGCGCAGGGCCGTCGGGACCGTGGCCACCGCCACCCGTGACCTGCTGCGTCGCCACGTCGGCGACCGGGCACGGGCGGCGGAGGAGCTGACGGCCGACCAGAGCCACCGGCGGCACCAGGTGCGGCAGATCACCGTCCTCGTCACGCTCCCGGGTGTGCTGCTGGGGACGGCGAGCATCGCCGCGGCCTACGGCTCCGGGCTCATGGGCCACGAGGTCCAGACCTGCGACCCGGTGGTGGTGGCGGCGCCGGCGCGGACGTCGTTCCCGATCAAGGTCCTCAACGCCTCGGGGATCAACGGTGCCGCCACGACGGTGGGACGCGACCTGGCCCGCCGCGGGTTCACGGTGGCCGAGACCACGACCGCGCCCAGCGACCTCTACGTCAGTGGGACCGTCTCGATCTTCCATGGTGACGCCGGCCTGGACCAGGCGCTGCTCGCCGCCCAGCAGGTGACCGGCGCAACCCTCGTCGACGACGGCCGGCCCGGCCCGGGCATCGCCTTCGTCCTCGGCGCGAAGTTCGACGGGATGCTGCCCGCACCGCCGCCGAAGCCGCCGGCCGCGAGGACGGTCAAGGTCAACGTCTACAACACCACGTGGCGCTCCGGGCTGGCCGCCGAGGTGCGCGACGAGCTCGTCGGACGCGGCTTCGCCACGGGCAAGGCGGGCAACGACCCGGAGAGCCGGTTCCTGCCCGACGACGTCGCCGTCATCCGCCACGGCCCGGACGCGGACCTCGCGGCCGCCCTCGTGGCGGCGCACCTGACGGGCGCGCGGCTGGAGCAGGTCGAGCGGCCGGGCACCGCCGTCGATGTCCTGCTGGGCAACCGCTTCACGGAGCTCACGCCGGTCACCGCGCTTCCCAAGCCCACCCCGGAGCCACCGGCCCCCGCGCCGACCGTGGCCCGACCCTGCACCCCCACGGGCTGAGGCCGAGCCGGGCGCTGAGGACACCTCCGCCCGACGCTGGAACAATGGGCGCGACCCGTCCCGCCCTCGATGGAGACTCACATGACCGTCCGCACCGTCGCCATGCTCACGGCCGGGGGCATCGCTCCCTGCCTCTCCTCCGCCGTCGCCGGGCTCATCGAGCAGTACACCCGGGAGGCACCGGAGGTGCGCATCCTCGCCTACATCAACGGGTATGCCGGCCTGCTCACCGGGAACTCCGTCGAGGTCACCCCCGAGGTGCGGGAGCGGGCGCACCTGCTGCACCGGTTCGGCGGCTCGCCGATCGGCAACAGCCGGGTCAAGCTGACCAATGTCGCCGACTGCGTCAAGCGGGGTCTGGTCGCCGAGGGCCAGGACCCGCTGCGAGTGGCGGCGGAGCAGCTCACTGCGGACGGCGTGGACGTGCTGCACACCATCGGGGGCGACGACACCAACACCACGGCCGCGGACCTGGCGGCCTACCTGCACGAGCACGGCCACGAGCTCACCGTCGTCGGCCTGCCGAAGACGATCGACAACGACGTGGTGCCGATCAAGCAGACCCTCGGCGCGTGGACCGCGGCGGACCAGAGCGCGCTCTACGCCCGCAACATCATCGCCGAGCACAGCTCCAACCCGCGGATGCTGATCGTGCACGAGGTCATGGGCCGGAACTGCGGCTGGCTCACCGGCGAGGCGGCCCGGCGCCACCACGAGTGGGTCGCCGAGCAGGAGTGGGTGCCCGGCATCGGCAACGACCCGCGCCGCTGGGACGTGCACGCCGTCTTCGTGCCCGAGGTGAAGATCGACCTCACCGCCGAGGCCGCCCGGCTGCGTGAGGTCATGGACGAGCTCGGCTGCGTGAACATCTTCCTCTCCGAGGGCGCCGGGGTCTCCGAGATCGTCGACGAGATGGAGGCGGCCGGCCACGAGGTCCCGGTCGACCCCTTCGGCCACGTCATGCTCGACAAGGTCAACCCGGGGGCCTGGTTCGCCAAGCAGTTCGCCGAGAAGCTGGGCGCCGAGAAGGTCATGGTGCAGAAGTCCGGCTACTTCTCCCGCTCCGCCGCCGCCAACCCCGAGGACCTCGAGCTGATCCGCCGCTTCACCGACCTCGCCGTCGACTGTGCGCTCCGCGGCGAGTCCGGCGTCATCGGGGAGGACGAGGAGCAGGGCGGTGTCCTGCGGGCGATCGAGTTCCCGCGGATCGCCGGCAGCAAGCAGTTCGACGCCGCGGAGTCGTGGTTCGTCGCCCTGCTCGCCTCCATCGGCCAGCGCGAGTGGACCGCGAAGTCGCCCTACCCCGAGCCGATCGCCTGAGCGTCGGCCCGACCCGCGGGGTGCTGGCGTGATCGACGGCTGGTGGGTCAGCGCCGTCGTCTACGGCGTCGCCCTGGTCGTCGAGCGGCTGTGGCGGCTGCGCACCTGGCGCCCGCGGGAGTGGCCGGACGCCGACTACGGCTGGAAGCTGTTCCACGTGCACTGGATGCCGGTGTCCGTGCTCGACGTCGTCCTCGCGGTGCCGCTCGTCCTCTCGCTGCTGTTCGCGCTGCTCGCCGAGGACGTCTGAGCGGCTGCTCGCCCGAGGACGTCCGAGCGCTCAGACCCGGCGCGGCACCTTGCCGGTCATGGTCAGCACCCGGCACATGAACTTGTGGCCTCCGTCGGCGGTTGGGTCGAACATCAGCGGGCACCCGCCGTCGATGACCGTCATCCCGTGCTCCCGGCCCCACGTGGTCGCGTCGTCCGAGACGCTGCCGGCGCCGAAGGCCCGGTGCATCCACACCTTGCGCACCCCCAGACCGGCCGCCTCCTCGACGGTCGCCCGCGCCCGCTCGGGGCGGGTGCCGATGACGACGGCGTCCACACCCCCCGGGATCGCGCGCAGGTCGGGGTAGGTGCGGTCGCCCTCCACCGCCTCGGCGTTGGGGTTGACCGCGAAGACCTCGTAGCCCCGGTCCCGCAGCCGGGTGTAGACGGCGTTGCTGCCGTGGCCCTTGGGGGCGTGCGACACCCCGGTGACCGCAATGCGCCGGCTGGTGAGGAAGTCCGCTGCCGCGTCCCTGGTCTTCATGTCGTCCTCCGCTCGAAGGACCCGGCGCTCCCCCCGGTGCGCCGGGTCGAGGGCGGCCGTTCGACCGCCCTCTCCACGCTAGTCCGGTGCGGGTCCGCCGGAGGTGTCTGGCTGGTCACCTCCGGGCGTCGAGCGGGCGCCCACGGGGACGGAGACGTCGCTGCCACCCTCGGCCGTCAGACGGGCCCCGACCCGGCCCAGGCTGGGAACCGGCACGAAGGTCCCGGCGAGCAGCATCTCGCCCTGGCTGAAGTTCGGGGACGTGGCCAGCATCGCCGGGGGCGCGAACCCGAAGAGCCGACCGAGGTCCTCCAGGTCGGCGGGGCTGTTCATCCGCATCAGGACGAGGTTGTCGCACTGCGAGACGACCTGCGGGTGCACCTTGGACGGCCGCTGGGTGGAGACCAGCAGCCAGATGCCGTACTTGCGGCCCTCGGCGGCGATCTGCACCAGCCGCTCGGTGACCGCCGCCTGCAGGTCGCTCCTCGGCTCCGCCGGGCAGATGTTGTGCGCCTCGTCGATGACCAGCAGGGTGGGCCGGCGGCTCTCGCGACGCGCCCACAGCCGCTCGACGACGTCGAGCGCGACCACGAGCGGCTCGGCCGGGTCGCCGAAGCCGGAGACGTCGAGGACCGTGACCCCGTCGCCGTCGGGCAGGACCGGCTCGATGGGCGCCCCCTCCGGCTCGGCCGCGAGACCGGTGAACGGCCACACCTGCCACGACCCCACGCCGAGGTTCTCGATGCGCTGGCCCAGCGCCCGCTCGTCGTCCGAGCCCGCCAGCAGGCCCGCGATCACCTCGAGGACCGAGCGGCCCGACCCGGTCAGGTCGAGGTGCAGCCACTGGCTGTACTCCCCGCGGTCGCGCACCGCGTGCAGGGCCAGCACGGCGGCCTGGCCGTGGGGCGGCAGGTCCACGAAGCGCACGCGCAGCGCCGCCGCGCCCGCCCCGTCGGCGCGGAGCACGCGCACGCCGGAGTCCCGGATGCGCTGCGCGGGCCCGGGCGGCGCCTCCTCCCGCGGGCTGCCGAGGTGGACGAAGTCACCGTTGGGGTCCAGGACCACCATCGGCAGCGAGGTGTGCAGGATCAGCTGCTCCAGGAGCACGCCCAGGGCGTAGGTCTTGCCCGACCCGCTCTGCCCGCACAGGAGGGTGTGCCGGTTGAAGCCGCCGGGCCGCAGCGTCAGCGGCACGTCGACGCCGTCGAGCCGCCACGCGCCCACCTCCAGGGAGGCTCCGGTCGCGTGCTGGAGCGCGAGCGCCTGCTCGGCCCGCACCGGCCGGACCAGGGCGTCACTCAGGATCGTGCGGCCGCCGCGGTGGAGCCGGCCGTCGTCGACGCGCCCGACGAGCACGCCGTCCGCCTGCCGGCCCCCGTCGGCCAGGGCGAGGACCTGGCCGAGGAGGGTCACGCCGTCCTCCTCCAGCAGGAGCAGGTGACCGGGCAGCCCGGGCGCCTCCGGGGTCAGCTCGGCACGGAAGGCCCGGCCTTCCTGCGAGCTCGCGGTGCCGACGGCGGGTGCCGGGGTCTGCATGAACACTCCTGCGGTGGGTCACGGGGCGCGGTTGCGCCTCCGCGGCACCCTAACCCCTGGGGTGGGGTGCGGCCGGGCGTTCCGCGGGCGGGTGGCGAGGGGCGATATCGTGACGTCGGCGGGCCCCGCCCCCTGGTGCGGCCCCGAGTGCGAGGAGAGGTGCGATGGGTCTTCCCGCTGACCAGCTCGGCACGGACGAGCGGGTGGTCGACGAGATGCGGGAGCATTGGAAGCACCTGCTCGGCACCGGTGCCATCTGCCTCGCGGCCTTCGTCGGACTCCTGCTCGTCCTCGGCCTCGCCCCGGACACCGGCTGGCTCGCCTGGCTCGACGGGGCCGCCTGGGTCGGCTTCGTCGTCGTGCTGGCTGTCTTCGGGGTCTGGCCCGGGTTGCGGTGGTGGACCAAGACCTACACGGTGACCAACCAGCGGCTCGCCACCCGCAGCGGTGTCTTCCGCAGGCGCGGGCGCGACATCCCCTTGGGCCGGATCAACGACGTCGCCTTCCAGCAGGGCGTGCTCGACCGGATGGTGGGTGCCGGAACCCTGCGGGTGTCCGCCGCCAGCGAGGACGGCACGGTGGTCCTCACCGACGTGCCGCACGTGCATGAGGTGTCCAGGCAGCTCGGCGAGCTGGTTCGGGCGGTGCGCGACCCTCGCCCCTGACCGCTCGGGTCCGTACCCCGCTCGCCGCTCCCCGAGGTATGCCGGCGTGCCCGAGCCGCCCGTACCGCCACCGGGAGGGCGCCGCGTCAGTCGGAGTGGCGCGGCAGGTGCACGGTGAGCCCGGAGCGGGTGCCCAGAGGGAACCGGTCGACCCGCTCCACGTCGAGGGGCGCACCGGTGATACGCCCCCGGTCGCGTCGTCACGGCGAGGCACCCGGGGGACCGCCGTCAGCGTGGTGGGGGCACGGCATACCAGGCGGCGAGGCGCGCGAAGCCCTCGTCGAGGGACACCCGGGGCACCCAGCCCAGCGCCTCCCGGGTCCGGCGCTGGTCGAACCAGTGCGCCGTGGCCAGCTGCTCGGCGAGGAAGCGGGTGATCGGCGGGGTGTCGCGTCGCCGCGTCACGGCCCACACCGCCTCGGCCACGGCGCCGGCCGCCCGGGCCAGCGGCAGCGGCACATCCCGCGGTCGGAACGGCACGCCGGCCGCCCCGCACAGCCGCGCCAGGATCTCGACGACCGGCCTCGGCTCGCCGTTGGAGACCACGAGCGCCTCGCCGTGGACCGGCCGGGCGTCGACGGCGGCGACGAGCGCGTCGGCAGCGTTGTCGAGGAAGGTGGTGTCGAAGAGCCCGGTGCCACCGGCCACGACCGGCAGCCGGCCTTCCCGCGCCCGCTCGACGATCCGCCCGACGAGCTGGGTGTCGCCCGGACCCCACACCAGGTGCGGACGCACCGCCAGGACGGCCAGGGCCGGGCCGTCGGCGGCGAGGGCGACCTGCTCCGCCAGGGCCTTGGACCGGGCGTAGTGCCCCCGCGCGTGCTCGGGGTCCGCCCGCCCGGCGCCCACACCGACGAGCGCGGCCCCGCCGTGCGCCACGGCGGGCGAGGAGACGTGGACCAGGCGGCCGACGCCGGCGGCGCGGCACGCGTCCACGACGGCCCGCGTGCCGTCGACGTTGGTCCGCTCGTACTCCGCCCAGGGCCCCACGACGTCGACCTTGGCGGCGAGGTGAAGGACGGCGTCCGCGCCGTCCACGGCGCGGCGCACCGCGGACGCGTCGACCACGTCGCCCAGCACCTCCCGGCACGGCAGCCCGGACGGGCGGCGCTGCAGCACCGTGACGTCGTCGCCCCGCGCCAGGAGGAGCCGTGCGGTGGTGGCGCCCAGCAGGCTGGTGCCACCGGTGAGCGCGACCCTCACGTGCCCGCCCGGGAGCGGGTATGCCGGCTGCTCCCGGCCAGCGTGCGCGCCGCCCGCCGCGCGACCTCCTGCCGGTCCACCTTGGAGGCGTGGCGGATGTCGACGGGCAGCGCCGGGGTGGTGAGGACGGCGGCCACCTCGACGCCCGCCACCGCGCGGACGGCATCGACGAGGCCGAGGTCGGCCGGCTCCATGGTCGGGGGCCGACCGGGCGCGTGCCCACGCCCGGGCCGCCCGCTTCCGGGCCGCCCGCTCCCGGGCCGCCTCCGGCGGTGCGCGCGGCGGTGCGCTCGGGTCTCGGGGACCACCACGACGACGACGGCCTGGGTCCCCGGCGGGCCGACCCCCACGGCGGCGGCGGCGTGGACCTCGCCCAGCGCCTCCACCCGCTGCTCGACCCCCACCGGCGTGACCGGACCGGCCGGCGTCGTGACGACGTGGACCAGGCGCCCCTCGACCCACAGCCGGCCGGCGTCGTCGAGGTGGCCGACGTCCCCGGTGCGGTGCCACCCGGGGTCGCGGGAGCTCGCGCGCTCGGTGGCCCAGAGGGCGTCGTAGCGGTCCTTGACGTGGGGGGCGCGCACGGCCACCTCGCCGGTGACGCCCGGCTGGTCGGTCAGGGCGCCGTCGGCCTCGCCGGAGCCGGTCAGCGGGCTCAGCGCGACGTCGACCCCGGGCAGCGGCCACCCGACGCAGATCCCGTCGCCGGGCCCGGCCTCCTCGACCTGCGCCAGCGAGACGTCGGTGACCGGGAGCGCCTCGGTCATGCCGTAGGGCGTGTGGGGGTCGGCGTCCGGGAGGACCTCCCGCACCTGCCGCAGCAGTGCCGCTGGCACCGGCGCCCCCGCGGAGATGAGGAGCCGGACCCCGCGCAGCCCCTCGCGTCGGGATGGAGGCACCTCCTCGGCGGTGGCGGCGACGCGGCGCAGCGCGGCGGGGGCGGCGAAGACGATGGTCGCGCCGATCGCCTCGACGGCGTCGGCCAGCAGGGGGGCGGTGAGGGTCTGCGGCGCCGTGACGTCGATGGCGGGGACGGCGCTGCCGATGCCGAGAGCCGGGCCGAGCAGGGCGAAGGGGGCGAACGCGGCGACGAAGCGGTCCTCGGCGGTGATGCCGAACGCCCGGCGGAGCAGGTCGAGCTGGGCGAGGACCTGGCGCTGCCGGTAGACCACGCCCTTGGCGGGTCCGGTGGCACCGGAGGTGAAGACGACGGCACAGTCCGCGTCGACCGACGGCTCGGCGGCGCGGTCGGCGGTGCGGCCGAGCGCCTCCAGGGAGGCCAGGTCGTGCTCCGCCCCCAGGGCCCGGCGCACCCGGTCGGGTATGCCGGTCGCGGCCACCGGTCGTCCCGGCAGGCCCATCACCCGGGCTGCGGCCAGGCCCTCGGCGCTGCCGACGACGTGCTGCACGGCGGCCGAGCGCAGGGCCCGGCGCATGCCGGCGAGCCCCAGCCCCTTGTCGGCGACGACCACGACGCCGCCCGCCCGCCACACGGCATACAGGGCGACGGTGAGGTCGACCGACGGCGGGACGAGCAGGCCGACCCGGTCACCCGAGCGCAGTCCGGAGGCGACCAGGCCCGCGGCCGTGTCGTCCACCCGTCGGGCCAGGGTGGCCCAGTCCACCGTGGCGCCGCCCACCTCGACCACGGCGGGGGAGGTCTCGTGTGCGCGGGCCGCGAGCGCCGACCACAGCCGTGCCGCGGGGGCGGCCGGGGCCGAGGCGGGGGCCGGAGCCGAGACGGTCGGCGCCGGGGGGCTCTGCGCCACGGGCCCGTCCAGGTCGGCCACCCACCGCGCGACCGCCGCGGCGGAGGCCGGCGCGTCCTCGGTGACCAGGTGGGAGGCCCGCTCGTAGCGGTGCAGGTCGGCCTGTGGCAGGCGCTGGCGCAGGTCCGCGAGGTAGCGCTCGCCGAAGACCGGGTCGCGCGGCCCCCAGAACAGCAGGGCCGGAACGTCGAGGCCGCGCACCCCCTCGGCCACCTCGGCCACGGCCTCCGCGGAGGGGTGGTCGGGCCGGAAGGGGATGTCGGCGACGAAGCTCCCGACGGCGCGCCGCCGAGCCGCGGTGCGGTATGGCGCCGCGAAGGCGTCCCGGACCGCCCGGGGCAGGGCGGGCCGGGAGAGCGCGGTCGTCGCCCGGACGAAGGTCGGCGTGCGGACGCAGGCGGTGTCGCGCAGCGCCGGCAGGGAGGCCAGGCGGATCACCGCCGGCCCGGCGTCGTCGGCGCCGAGCGCCACCGCGGTGTTGCCGAGGACGACGCCGCGGAGCACGTCCCGGTGGGCCAGCGCCCAGCCGAGCGAGATCGCCCCGCCCCAGTCGTGGCCCACGGTGACCACCGGCCCGGTCAGGGCGAGTGCGGTGGTGAGGTCGCCGAGGTCCTCGACCCGCTCGGCGAAGGTGCGCGGGGCCTCCAGCCGGTCGCTCCACCCCATCCCGAGCTGGTCCGGGGCCACGACCCGCCAGCCGGGTGGTGCGGCGGCGAGCAGGTGGCGCCACAGGTAGGACCACGTGGGGTTGCCGTGGACGCACAGCAGGGTGCCGACGGGACCGGGGTCCACGCCGCTGGTCCCGGCGTGGGTGTCCAGGAGGTGCCACGTGTGCCGGTGGCCGGTGCGGTCAGGGACCTCGACGAGACGGGACCAGCGCGGGTCGAGCCCGGGCAGGCCCGCGGGGGGCAGCCGCGCGGAGTCGGCGCCGGAGGGCCGCGACGGGGAAGCCGTCACCACCTGATCTCGAGGATGGAGGCGTTCAGTCCCGACCCGATGCCCATGAGCAGCACGCGGTCGCCGTCCTCGAGGTCGTCGGCCACGCTGGCGAGCGTGAACGGGACCGACGCCGGCCCGATGTTGCCGCGCGTCGGGAAGGTCTTGGGCACCCGCTGCGGGTCGACGCCCAGCCGCTCGCACATGGCCGCCGTGTGCACCTGGGAGACCTGGTGGATGACGTAGCGGTCCATCCCGCCGGCCCAGTCGAACTCGGCCGCGGCGTCCTTCCACAGGTCCTCGGACAGCTGCAGCCCGGCATCCAGGAGCCCGCGGAGGTCGGTGAACATGAAGTCGTTGCTGCCGATGCACAGCGCGTGGTGCTCGGTGCTGGCCCGGGTGACCGACCCGATGACCGCGTGGCCCTCGGGGTGGGCGTCGGCCCGGCCGAGCAGCATGGCGACCGCGCCCGAGCCCAGCGTGAGCGCGGCGAACTGGCTCATGACGTCCTCGGCGGTGCTCCCCTGGTCGGAGAGCCGCGCGATGGTGCTCTCGTTGACGCTGCGACAGTCCTCGCTGTCGACGACGAGGGCGTACTCCACGGCGCCGCTGTCGATCATCAGGGCCGCGAGCTCCATGCCGTTGACGAAGCCGAGGCACGCGTTGGTGATGTCGAAGTTGCGGCACGACGGTGGCAGCCCGAGCCCGTGGTGGATGGAGACGGCGGTCGACGGCTCGAGGTGGAGCCGGCTGACCGAGGTGTTGACCATGAGCCCGATCCGGGCCGGGTCGACGCCGCTCTCGCCGATCGCCTTGGCCCCGGCCGCCACCGCGCCCTCGACGAAGGAGAAGCCCTCGGGCCACCACCGGCGCTCCCGGATACCCACGACCCGCTCGAGCATGCCGGGCCGCAGCCCCACCCGGGCGTAGGTGTCCGTCAGCCGTTCGTCGAGTGACGCCGAGGTCACGACCTCGGGCGCGTCGATGGCCTGCACCGCGAGGATCGCGGTGTTGGTGAAGTGGTGGGTGGCGTTGCCGCTCATGTGCACAGGTCCGCTCTCCTCAGGATCGCCGCAGTTGGGCGGCGCCCCGTCATTGTGCCTTCCCCGGCCCGGTTCGCACCCGTCGAGGGGACCAGAAGGCGGCGAGCGGTAGGCCGCGGGGGGCCCGGACGGCATACCCAGCCGGGGTCAGCGGGGGAGCAGCCGGACGATCGACGTCTCGGTCTCCCGCACCAGCGCCACGAGGTCCTCGAGCAGGGGCGGGCTGCCTGCGGCGAGCCGGAGGCCGAGGTGTCGGCGCGCCCACCTGGCGTCGTGGCCCTCGAGCAGGCGCAGATAGATGCCGGCCACCACGTCGGGGTCGTCGACCAGCACGCCGTGGACGGCTCGACGTCGACCGCGCGAGGTGACGTCGAGGTCACGCCCGGCGGCGAAGTTGTGCCGCCAGGGCCGGTCGGTGAAGACGCACGGAACCCCGTCGACGCGGCGGGTACCGACCGGGACGTCGAGGTGGCGGCCGCTGCGCCGCCCGGTGAAGTGCAGGACCGCGAGCTCGTCGCCGCCGAGGCCGCGCTCGACGAGGCGACGGACCACCGGGTTGCCGAGCCGGATGAACGCGTCCGGGGGCCGCACCCGCTCGATCGGCCGGTGGGCGCCGCTCACCGGCCGGGGACCGGGTCGGCGCTGCACGGGTCAAGGTCGACGAGGGACGACTGCATGGTGGTTCCTCCCTGTGGGTCGGTCGGTTCTCGCGAACCGCGGGACGCCAGCCCCGAGGTGCAAGGGCCGGGTGTGGGCTGCCCTGCCGGTAGGTGCCGGCCTCAGAGGGCCGCGACCTCCACGCCGCGCCAGAAGGCGACGTGGCCGGTGATCTCGCGGGCGGCCGGCTTGGGGTCGCGGTACTCCCAGGCGGCGTCGGCGTTGGTCCGCCCGTCGACCACGACGGAGTGGTAGCTGGCGGTCCCCTTCCACGGGCAGACCGTGGTGGTGTCACTCGGGGTCAGGTGCTCCCGGCGGAGGGAGTCCGCCGGGAAGTAGTGGTTGCCCTCGACGACCACCGTGTCCTCGCTCTCAGCGATGACCGCCCCGTTCCACGTCGCCCGAACCGTCATGACGTCCTCCTTCGCGTGCTGCCTGATGCGGCGGCGTCGTCGCGCGCCGGTGCCGTCTCAACACCGGCAGGCCGGCGCACCTTCCCGGGGCGCCGGCCCCGACGAGGGGCACGCCGCGCCGCCCGCTCCGGGGGCGGGGCTCAGGTGCCCGGAGCGACCCGGGTGAGCAGGAGGCGCCAAGCCTCGGGGCCGCGCTCGAGGTAGTCGACCGTGAACGCCCCGTCGTAGCGGTCGGCCGCCTGCGCGAGCAGGGGCAGCGGGTCGTGCGGGGCGACGAGCACCAGGCCGGCGCCGGGCGACACCGCGTCCAGGGCGCCGAAGATCGTCGCATGGCGGATGGCGTGCGGGATGCTCCGCGCGTCCAGCTCGGGGTGGCCGGCCTCCTCGGAGCCCCCGCACGTGCACCGGTGACGCCCATGAGCGGCGTCCTCCTCCCTGGTGACGTCAGCGGGTGCCACCTCGGGCGCCCTCCCCGGCGCCGCCTCGAACGCTTCGTGCCCGCCGAGGACCGTGTGCATGCCCTGGAGCAGGTCGGCCACGGAGACGGCCGGCGAGGCGAGAAGGAGCGGCAGCAGCAGGTCGTTCTCCTTCGCCAGGTGCGACTCGAACAGCACGTGCAGCGCCCGCGCCGCCCCGGCGGCGACCACGGGGTCGACCGCGTCGGCCAGGTCGCCGACGAGCCCGGTGAGCACCGCGTGGTCGGCCAGCATCCCGGAGACCAGCAGCCGGCCCTCCGGCAGCGACTGGGCCGCGGGGTACATCGCGGTCTCCTCGGCCAGCGCGTGCGGCACCAGCTCGGCGCGACACCACTCCACGAGGTCGTGGCGGGCCCGCTCGGCGCGGCCTGCGCTGTCGGCGACGGCGGCGGCGGCGCTGGTGAGGGTCGTCGTGCGGAGGGTGAGCGCGCCGGACAGCTCGGCGTGGTGGGCGCGGACCGCGTCGACCGCCTCGGCGTCCTCGCGGCTGGTCGCGATCTCGACGGTGGTGTCGACGGTCATGGTGCTCCTCGGGTGGTGGGGTGCCGGGCGCGAGCCCGGGCCTTCCGGCCGGGGCCGGGACTCGCCAATATAGTACGGTTCATTCCGTGATTAATAACGAGGGAGCCGCACCGCTCGGGCCGCGCCCGGCGGCACCGGCGGCGCGGCCGGCGCTGAGCCGTGCCCGCGCGGCAGTGCTCGAGGTGCTCGAGTCGGGCGCCGGACCGGCCTCCCTCGCTCAGCTCGCCGCCGCCAGCGGCCAGCACCCGAACACGCTGCGCGAGCACCTCGACGGCCTCCTGGCCGCCGGGCTGGTGCGCCGCGAGACCGCGGTCGCGACGGGCCGTGGGCGGCCGGCCTGGCTCTACGCCCCGGCCACCGCCGCCGGCCGGGCGACGGCGGAGTATGCCGGCCTGACCGCCGCCCTCGCGGCCGTGCTCTCGCGCACCAGCCCGACGCCGGCCGAGGACGCGGTCGACGCGGGCACCGGCTGGGGTCACGAGCTCGCCCGGGCGGCCGGGCGGCCGGAGTCTGCGGGGGAGGTCGGCGCGCGGCGCCAGGTGGTCGCGGTGCTGGGGACGATGGGGTTCGCACCGGAGGTCGACCTCGACAGCGACCCCGGCCACACCACCGTCCACCTCACCCGGTGCCCGCTGCTCGACGCAGCCAGGCGCTTTCCGGACGTGGTGTGCGGAGTGCACCTAGGCGTCGCCCGGGGCGCGCTGGAGGAGTACGGCGCGGACCCGGGCGGCACGGCGCTGCTGCCGTTCGCGGAGCCGGGCGCCTGCCTGCTGCGGCTGGCCGGGGCGGAGGGGACCCGGGGATCGGGCACCCGGCACAAGCCTGGCCGTGACCCCGCCGTCTAGCCACGGCTGCTCGAGACCGCGAGTGTCAACGGCCGTCTTCGCAGGTCCAGGGCTCGTCTGCGGCGGTCGGGGTGACAGGATTTGAACCTGCGGCCTCTTCGTCCCGAACGACTCGCGGAGCCATCTCTTGTCGCATTGTTGCTGGTCAGAGCACTCGCGAGTATTGCTGAGTAGTGCTGTCTGGCGCCCTTATTGCTGTACGAACTGCTGTACCGCATTGGATGGGTGCATCGCGCGGGAAGGCTAGAGCGGTGAGCCGTGTGGGCATCCTCTGCCGGCCGACGTGAGTCCCGGATATTGAGTGTGGCTGTGGGACCGTGCGGGGGGGCGGACCTCGAGAGTCGGGCTTCGGGTCCGTCACCCGGCGTCTGTCCTCCGATTTGGAAGTAGTCATACTTGTGACCAATGTCGGTGCGTGGCGTCCAGGTCGATGACGAGCGGACGGTCCGCGCTGACGGCGTGGTCGGGGGCCTGGTCCCCGGCCAGTGCCCACGCCCGGGCTCTGGCGGTCTTCCTCGCGGCGGCGATCGCTGCCAGCACGGCGTCGGCGTCCCTGGCCAGGGCGGCGATGGTCCGGGAGATCGTGGCTTCCGACGCCACGCTGCCGTAGATGCCGGGTTCGACGCGCAGGAGCGCGGCGTCGGCCAGGCAGTCGCCACGCAACGCCAGAGCAATCGCCAAGTCGAGGGCCACCTTGCCCGGGTCGTGCCTCGCCAGAGGCTTACGTCACCCACCGAGAGCTTCCGCAGAGCGATGGACAGCCCGGTCAGGTCGACGGTCCTCGTCAGCAGCACCCCACCGGCCAGACCGACTGCGGACACTTTCGTGGCGTCGAGGCGAACGCGTGGGTAGACGCGGGTAAGCTTCTTCACTTGGAAGGTGCTCCTTTGAGTTGGCTTGGTAGAGACGTCGCAATCCCTATCTTCCCAGTTCAGGAGCACCTTTCTGCGTCACGGCATGCTACCGGCGTGAAATCTCAGGGGCTAGGTGGACTGGCCGCTCCAGAAGCCGTTCGGTCAGCGCCGACGAGCGTTCGATTGGTGTCGTGACTGCGGCCCGGACCGCGTCACGGCTCCCGATGATCGTAAGCCGTTGGCGGGCGCGGGTCGTCGCTGTGTAGAGCAGTTCACGGGTCAGCAGTCGGGACCCGAGCGCTGGCGCGATCACGGTTACGTCGTCGGCCTCGCTGCCCTGTGCCTTGTGGACCGTCATCGCGTGCATCGTCTCTACGTCGGCCAGTCGCCAGGGGGAGAAGGTGCGGACGCCCTGGCCCGTCTGGATCGCGGCGAGCGGGTGGCCTTGGGGGCCACGGACGAGGACTCCGGTGTCGCCGTTGGCCAGGCCCAGGCCGTGGTCGTTGCGAGTGATGATGATCGGGCGTCCCAAGTAGTACGGCTGGTAGGCGACCTCGGGCGCGTCCTCGGCGAGGGACTGCTCGACGAGCCGGTTCCATCGACGGATTCCGTGCGGTCCCGATCGCCGGCCGCATAGCAACCGCGCCCGGCCGAGGCGCGCCATGGCGCCGTCTACGTCTCCTTCTAGCGGGACCTTCCTGGCTATTCCGCTGTTGAGT
>DASQFD010000097.1:0-10896 GCA_035633255.1 Dermatophilaceae bacterium | reverse complement strand
GCGACGATCACCGGGGACGAGTCGCGGTTCCGGTGGGGGCTCGTCGCGGCGCTCGGCTCGGCCCTGCTCTTCGTCCTCAACGCGTGGGCGCTGTACGTGCTGCTGCGCCCGGTCAACGAGCCGCTGGCCCTGCTCCTCCTGGTCCTCAACGCCGTTGGCGTGGCCGTGCAGTGCGCGAGTTACCTGCCCCTGCTCGCCGCCCTCGCGCAGGGGGGCGGCGCGGTGGACGTGGGCTCCCTGACCGGGCCACAGCTCGACGCCCTGGCCCTGCTGTCGGTGAGTACCTATCGTGTCGGGTTCGTCCTGGCCCAGGTGTTCTTCTCTGCGTGGCTCTTCCCTCTTGGGTGGCTGGTGCTGCGCTGCGGGTTCCTGCCCGCTTCCTCGGATGGTTACTCCTGCTCGACGGTGTCGCGGTCATGATCTGGTTCCTCCAGGTGTTCTTGGCCCCCGGACACCCCGCGATCAGCTACCCGTCATGGGCTGTCGGCTTCATCGCCGAGCTCGGCCTTGCTCTGTGGCTCCTCGTCAAGGGCGTGAAGTCAGGGGAGCCGACCCCCGACGGCCGGCTCGCGGCCGCTCGCCAGTGAAGGCCGCCCGCCCACGTCAACCAGCGCGCCCCCGCTCCGCAGAAGGCCGCGGGCATGTATATGAGGCTCAGACCCTCGCAGTAGCCCCCGTTCTATCGAGGTGGATGAGCCCGCCTCGCGGCGCAGAGGGGCACCTGTCCAGGCAGTGAGTTGGCGGTCAACTGTCTCGGGAGATCCACCCTGGCACACGTTGTGGTCGTCCTCGTCCGGCGAGTGCACAGACTGCATCTTGGGCACAGGGGGTCCGCGCAGGAGCTCCTGAGCCCCTGCTGCCGGTCTGGCTCGAGGAGCGCCAGCACGCGGTGTCCCGCAATCCTTACGTCTCGGACCGGGTTCTGATCAGGCTCGTGCCGCACTCCCTCGCCGCGCTGGTCGGTCAACGCCGTCACCGACCGCGAGGTGAGCCGGGCCCTGGTCACCCTGACGGTCTGCACTGCCGTCGTCCCCAACGCGTGGCAGCGCGTGCGTTGGTCGCCGACGCCACGTCGTGTGCGCTGTGTTCAGATGGGGGATGATTCGGCACGAGGCGTCCTCGCGACGCCCGGAGGGCGGGATCCGCGGTTTCTCACCCGCTGATCGACCGATTCGAGGAGTTTCGATGACATCCACGTCCGGGGACTTGGCAGGCGTGTACCGGGACCTGCATGCGCACCCGGAGCTGGGGTTCGCCGAGCACCGGACCGCGGCAATCGTCGCCGACCGGTTGACCCGGTTCGGCTACGAGGTGACCACCGGTGTAGGCCGGACTGGGGTGGTGGGGATCCTGCGCAACGGTGACGGGCCGACAGCTCTGCTGCGCGCGGACATGGACGGGCTTCCCGTGGCCGAGGCGACCGGGTTGCCCTACGCCAGCACTGACGTGGCACCCGGCGAGGCCGGGGACGTCCCGGTGATGCACGCCTGCGGCCACGACATGCACGTGACCGCCCTGCTCGGGGCGGCCGAGCAGTTGGCCGACGACACCAACTCGTGGGCCGGCACCCTGATGCTGGTGTTCCAACCTGCGGAGGAACTCGGCGCCGGGGCCCAGGCGATGCTCGACGACGGCGTGTTCGAACGCTTCGGTCACCCGGAGGTGGTCCTCGGCCAGCATGTGGCCCCGCTCCCCGCTGGGGTGCTCGGGCTGCGCGCCGGTCCCGCGTTCGCCGCCGCCGACGTGCTGCGCATCGTGCTCCACGGCCGCGGGGCGCATGGGTCCCGCCCCGAGGTGTCGGTGGACCCGGTGGTGATGGCCGCAGCCACCGTGATGCGCCTGCAGACGGTGGTGTCCCGTGAGGTCGGGGCCAGTGAGACCGCCGTCGTCACCGTCGGGGTGCTCAAGGCCGGGACCGCGGTGAACATCATCCCCGACCACGCCGAGCTGCTGGTCAGCGTCCGCACGTTCACCGTCGACGTCCGCGACCGGGTCGTGGCAGGAATCGGGCGGATCGCCCGCGCCGAGGCCGACGCCTCTGGCGCCCCCAAGCGCCCCGAGGTGGAACTCACCTCATCCTTCCCCGCTGTCTCCAACGACCAGGACGCCGTCGACCGGACCCGCCCGGCCCTGCAGGCGATCGGGGCCATGGTGGTCGACCCGGGCCCGGTGACCGGCAGTGAGGACGTCGGGCTCTTTGGCATCGCCGCCGGGGCCCCGTGCGTCTACTGGCTGCTCGGCGGGGCGGACCCCGCCCGGTTCGAAGGAGCAGCGGACTTCGAGGAGATCGCCCTGCGTACCGCGGCACTGCCCTCGAACCACTCCCCGCTGTTCGCACCGGTCATCGAGCCCACGCTTACCATCGGCGTCAACGCGCTGGTGGCCGCGGCCCACACGTGGCTGCCCCGCGCCGGGGGCAAGTGACCCCGGCGCACCGGCCGCGGTCAGGGTCAGGCGCGGCGCATCCCGGCCAGGCGTCGGGCCCGGCTGGCCGCTGATTGGTGGCCCTGGCGTTGCGCGGTGAGGCGCCGCCAGGTGGCCGCGCCGACGCTCGCGGTGACCACAACCGACCACCGACAGCCCCCCAGCGTTCGGCCCGGCGCGTCGGGACAGCAGCTACGCGAAGGCAAGCAGGGACGCCGAGGCGCTTATCCCGTCGACGAGCCGGTCAGCGACCCCGTCAGCGTCGTGGACCCGGAAGTCCACCCCCCCCGCTCCCCCCATCGGCGGCGCCCTCGAGGGTCGGCCACTGCTCGGGCGGAACCGGCGCGCCGTGCGCGGTGCGCACGTTGGCCAGCGCGTGGCAGCGCAGCGGCTCCGGGGCGTCCTGCGGGTCGAGGACGGCCAGGCCCTCGGCGCGCAGCCGCTCGACCGCCCCGCGCAGCGCCTCCCGCTCGGCCCCTCCTCGCGCAGCCGCCGCACGTGCTGCCTCAGCCGCGTCCGCTCCCAGGGCCGGTCCCACACCGTTCGTCGGCTCCGCGACGGCGGCCGGGTCGTCCTCGAACTCGGCGTTCACGGCCATGCCGCGGCACACTGGTCCCTTCCGGGCTGGTTCGAGCCAAGCCGCCGCCTCCTCAGCGTCACCCTGTGCGTCAGGCCGTGGGCGTCCATCCGCTCCTTCGTCGCCTCCCGCGCGGCCACGGCCAGCGCACGGTCGACGACCGGAGGGGGGAGCGCGGTGCGGTCAACTGGCCGCCTACCGCACCGGACGACTGATCCGAGTGGACCCCAGCGACGTCGACCGACTCCTCGTTCTCATACCGACCATGGCCATGCGTCAAGAGGTCTGATCGGGCGCTCAGGGCGCACCGCATCGCAGGTTGTGACGCTTCCCGGATGCGCGGCACCGCAGCCGATCCCCGGGGCGCATCGCCTGTTGGTCCCGTAGGTCAAAGCCGCCGAAGCCGGCAACGCCTGTTAGCGTCCAGCGCCGCCTCCAGCACACGACCGGGCAGGATGCGATCCGACGGAAACGGCGGCCACGCCGCCCGGTGGCAGCCACGGGGTGGAGGGTGGCCCTGGTCCGGCGTGACCACACGAACCGGCGCCAGGGGGAGCGGGCCTTCCTCCTCTCGGCCGAAGTTCGATCTCTCGGTGGCGATACACCGCCAGCAAGGGTGTTCGCACTGCTGGCGGACATTCAGGACGCCGAGCCGATCCCCCGAAGTGCCGCCGTGCGGATGGTCAAGGAGCCGGCCGGCGCAACTGCCGTCGGCACCCGCTGGCACGAGTCGGTGCGGGTCGCACGGGCTTGCTGGTTCCGTATCGAGAGCGTGGTGTCCGAGGTGCAGGAGCCGTACCGACTGTCCTTGGCGTCTTGCAGTCGCTGGCTCACCGGGCACCTGACCTACGACATCGAGCAGGTGCCGGGCGGAAGCATCCCCCACCAGCGCGAAACCGTGCGACCGCCCGGACTCCTCCGGTGGCTGGGTCCCGTCATCGAACGCAGGATGCGTCCCCTGCTCGAGCGGCTCACCGACATCAGGCAGCTCCTCGAAAGAAGGCCGTGGTCGCAAGTCGCCGGCTACGTCGCCGCCCAGAGAACCTCCAAGGGGGCATGCTCGCTGCCGGGGGCGGCAAACGGGGAAGTCGCCCGAGGGGTCAATCGCCCCGAGGTCCCCACGATGCGCGCCCTCGGCGGCAGAGTCGGGAGATCGTAGTCGCCCGCAGAGCGGCATCTGCGAGCGTCGCGGTCCACAGTCGTGCACCCGAATGCCTGGGGCGGCCCACCCTCGGCCAGGAATGGGCCTACTCTATAGATGATCGAGCGACCCGGACGAGAGGATCGGCATGAGCGTGTACCGAGTAGTCGACGTGATCGGCACGAGCCCGAATTCGTGGGAGGAAGCAGCCAAAGAGGCGGTGACCACCGCGGCCGGCTCGGTGCGTGATCTGCGGGTGGCCGAGGTGACCAAGCAGGACGTCCAGATCGGCGATGCTGGTGAGTTGATCTTCCGAGTCAAGCTGCAGTTGTCGTTCAAGTACGAGTCGCAGTAGGGCGCGTTCCGACCGACCCGCACTCGCCACTGAAGTCGGACAGGGGCGGCTGTCTCGGCGCCTGCAGGTCCGGCTCCCGCCGGCGCGGCGACCCCATCGGCCGTCTGGTGCGTAGCACGAGCCACGCCAACCTGGCAGGGCGCCACGACGACTCCTGACTTCCGCGCCAGAGCGCACGGCCCGGGCGCCCAGCACGGAGACGAGGTCACCTGCCGGGAGCGGAAGAGGGCCGCTCGGCAGCACGGGCCGTCAGGGCCGGGTGTTGTCGGTGGGGAGGTGGTCGGCCGGGATGTAGCTGGTCACCGCGTCGGCGTGATCGGCGTACCGCTCGAGCACGGCGGCGAGGTCGCGGGGCCAGCGCAGGGGATAGGCGCCCCGCGCCCGTCCCACACCTGCAGGCCGCGGCCGCCGCCGTACTCGACACCGCGGGCCCTCTGCGCGGCGGCCGGCAGGTTCGTCACAGGGCTAACTCGGCCAGACCCGGTTTCGAGGCGCGCTCTTACGCGCTGCGTGTTCGGCGGGCGGTCGCCTCGTTGTGCCCGGTGAGGATGACCACCTCGACGCCGAGGTCGTGCAGCGCCTGGACGGCGGCCACCGAGGTCGGCCGGGCCGCGTCGGCGAGGGCGAGGACGCCGGTGGCGCGCCCGTCGACCGACACCAGCACCGCGGTGCGGTCACGGTGGCGCTCTGGTTGGCCGCGTTCGCCGCCACGGCCTCGACGCCCGGTCGCCGCAGCAGCGTCGACTCGACCTCTCGCGCGCTCGTGGCCCCGTGCAGATACCCGACGTGCAGGACGGTGCGCTGACTCGCCGTGACCCCACCTTCCTCGTGTCCCACCAGCTTGCAGGCGAGGCAACTTGATACCCCCTTAGGGTATATCACTCGAGGTGGCGACACCGGCGGAGCGTTGGCGGCGTCGGCGATCAGGGGGGCTGTGCGGGTCACGGCCCGCGCGAGTGCGGCCGCACCGGCGATGGCACGGTCGCCGAGCGCGTTCAGGAGCTGATGCCGGTCAGGCGGGGGCGGAAGGACGCCCCGCGGTCGCCGGACTCCAGCACCCGGTCCGCGACCAGCACGGCGACCGTGTCGCCCTCCGCCGCGAGGGCGGCCGGCTGCCCGCCGACGCTGCCGCGCGCGGTCCACGTGTCCCCGCGGTTGGTGGTGACGTGCACCTGCCCGTCCGGAGCCACGGCATACAGGGTGCGGCCGGTCCACGCGATGCGGGCGACCAGCGGCGCGCCCGCGAGGCGCTGCCATGAGCTCCCGGCGTCGGTGGAGCGCACCGGGCCGGTCTCCGTGGTGGCGACCACCGTCGCCGGTGCAGAAGGGTCAATCGCCAGGTCGAACACCCCCGGGTTGGTCAAGGTGCTCCACGTCGCGCCGCCGTCCTGGGAGCGCATCAGGGCACCGTCGTGCGCCGAGACCCCGATGACGGTGCGCCCGGACGCGGCAAGGCGGTGGAAGTCCACCTTCCCGAGCAGGCTCACCGTGCTCCACGTCCGGCCGTCGGTGGACTGCCGCAGACCCAGGTCGCTCGGCAGGTCCTCTCCGTCGCCGGGGTGCCCGGAGGCCAGCCAGCGAGTGCCGTCATGGGCCAAGCCCATGACGTCGAAGGTGGAGGTGCCCAGCCGCTTCGGTTGTCGGGCCGGCGACTGCGCGTACAACCCGACGTGGGTGCCGAGCAGCAACGTGGTGGCGTCATACGCGAGGTGGTGCACATGCGCCGACGACCCGGAGACATCGACGGGCGTGGCCGCCGGCTCCGGCTTCGTGGGGCTGCCGGCGCCGGGTGTGGTCCCGGGGACGGCGGACGGGGCCGGTGCCCCGGGGGAGGCCGGTGCGGTTACGGAACGTGGTGGTGCGGTGGGGCTGCTCGCCGGCTCGCCGCCGGTGGACCCGCCGCACCCACTGACCACCAGCAGCGCCGCGGGCCACGGCCACGGCCACGAGCCTCATCGCGCCAGGAGTTGGCGCATCTGGTCGATCTCGGCGCGCTGGCCGGTGCGGACCGCGTTGGCGAGCGTGGTGACCTCGGGGTCCTTGGTGGTGGTAAGCACCTGATCGGCCATCGTGATCGCGCCCTCGTGGTGCCGGATCATCATCTCCAGCCAGGTGCTGTCGAAATCGTCACCGCCGGCGGCGCTCAGCCTGGCCATGTCCTCGGCGGTCATCATCCCCTGCGAGCTCATGCCGCCCATGTCGTGCCCGGAGTGGTCCATCGACCCGCCGGAGGCGGTCGCGCCCGGCATCTGCTGCGGCGCGTCCCACGCCGACAACCAGCCCTTCATGGTGCGGATCTCGGGGTCCTGCGCGGCCTCGATCTGCCCGGCCAGCCGCTTGACGTCCGCTGTCGTTGCCTTCCCGGTAGCCAGCTGCGCCATCTCCAGCGCCTGCTGATGGTGCGGAATCATCAGCTGCGCGAACGCGATGTCAGCAGCCCGGTCGCTCGTCGCGGCCGCCGTCGAGGATGACGTCGAGCCTGCGCCGGCCTGGCCGGTGGAGGCGTCGTCGGTGCCGCACGCAGCCAGGGCGGTAGCCAAGAGCAGGCCGGTGGCGGCAATGGTCAGTCGGCGGGGGCTCAGCACGGTTGGGGGCTCCTCGTCAGATGCGTGGTCGTGGGCCGGTTCCGGACGCCGGCACCGGCACCGGCGCTGCGTGGACCGGTGACGCAGACAGGCCGATGCCCGATGCCGACCGGACGATGGCGCCTGACCCTACGTGGCTACCGTCACGACAGCCTGAAGGAACCATGGGGATTCGATGAAGACCGACCCCGGCCGCCGATCACGCGCACGAGGGCATAGCCGGCGACGTTGTCACGCGGTCTGCACCACGCCCATCATCCCGGCGTCCTCGTGGTCGAGGATGTGGCAGTGGTAGACGCTCCGCCCCGGGTGGCGGGCAAAGTCCACCAACACCGTCACCTCGCCCTGCGCGGGCACGTTGACCACGTCACGCCAGCGTGGCTCGGCCACTCGCTGACCGTTGTCCGCCAAGACCTGCATGGGCCACACGTGCAGGTGGAACGGGTGGTCCATCGGGGTCGGGTTGCGGATCACCCACTCGGAATCGTCCTGAGTCTCCCGGAGGGTGTTGATCCAGCAAGGGAGACTCTCCTCATGGGAGCATCGAAGAGATCCGAGCTGGAGTTCGTGGAGCGGGCGGTGCGGTTGTACCGCGACCGGCTCGCCGAAGGCCAGGACTCCAAGGTCGGGGCGCGCCGTCATCTCGGGTCATTGTGGGACCTGAACCCGGCGACCTTGCGGAACTGGGTCGAGGACGAGGAACTGCGCGAGGGGACTCGGGCCCGGTCGCCGGGTCTGCGGGCGGCGGACTCCGAGGAGGCCCGGGCGCGGAAAGAGCGGGTGGCTGAGCTGGAGCGGGCCAACGACATCCTCACGACCGCGTCCGCTTATGCGGGTGATCGGTGTCAAGCGGGCGCGGGGTCGAGTCGTTTGAGGAGGGCTTCGTACGCGTCGCGACGGCCGGTCTGGCGTCGGCGTCGGCGTCGTCGCGTTGGGCTTGGAGGGTGGGGCGGTGCTCGATGGTGGTGAAGAACATGGTGCAGTAGGAGCCGCCATGACACCTCCGCTCGCCTTCCCGGTCGGCCGCGATCGTGCGGGACGAGCAATGACGGCGCTGTGGTCGGCAGGGCCCGCACCGGTCACCTCGGCGCTGCTCGCGAGGCTGGGCGCGAACCCGTCCTCGCGCGCCGAGTACTTCACCCTGGAAGGCACACCGAAGGGAGCATGATGGACACGTTCGCGATCGTCGGCGGGGGCCTTGCCGCCGCCAAGGCCGTGGAGGGTCTGCGCAGCGGCGGCTTCACGGGGCGCATCGTCCTCGTCGCGGCGGAGCGCCACCTCCCCTACGAACGCCCGCCGCTCTCCAAGGGATACCTGCTGGGACACCAAGACCTCGACCGGGCCTTCGTGCACCCGCCGCAGTGGTACCTCGAGCACCAGGTCGACCTGCGGCTCGGGTCGACCGCCACCGGCATCGACCGGGGAGCCCACACCGTGGCCACCGACGAGGGGGACGTGCGCTACGACCGGCTCCTGTTGGCGACGGGTGCCTCGCCGCGTCGGTTGCCGATGGTGGACGCCAGCGGCGCGTCCCCGGCATACCTGAGGACCATGGAGGACAGCCAACGCCTCAAGGCCGCGCTCCAGCCGGGCCGCCGGGTGGTCGCGATCGGCGGCGGCTGGATCGGACTGGAGGTGGCGGCGGCGGCGGTCGCTGCCGGCTGCGAGGTCGTGGTGCTGGAGGCGCTCGAGCTGCCGCTGGTGCGGGTCCTCGGCCGCGAGGTCGCCGAGGTCTTCGCCGGCCTGCACCGGGACCACGGCGTGGACCTCCGCACGAACACGTCGGTCACCTCGGTGGAGGACGACGACGGCCGCGCCCTCGTGCGGCTCGGCGACGGCGCGTCGGTCGCCGCGGACCTCCTGGTGGTCGCCGTCGGCGTCCTGCCCGACACCGCACTCGCGGAGGCGGCGGGTCTCCCGGTCGACGACGGCATCGTCGTCGACGAGCACCTGCGGACCGCGGACCCGGACGTCTTCGCCGCCGGCGACGTCGCCCGTGCCTACCACCCGCGCCTCCGGCGGCACCTGCGGGTCGAGCACTGGGACAACGCGATCGAGCAGGGCCTGACCGCGGCCCGGAACATGACCGGTGCCGACGAGGCCTACACCCGGCTGCCGTACTTCTTCACCGACCAGTACGACCTGGGCATCGAGTACGTCGGCAGCGTCGGCCCCGACGGGTACGACGAGGTCGTGCTCCGTGGGGACGTCACCGGACGGCGGTTCACGGCGCTCTGGGTCAAGGACGGCACGGCGGTGGCCGGGATGCACGCGAACGACTGGGACGCCGTCGACGATCTCCGACGGGTCGTCGGCGCCGACGCGGTCGACCCGGCGGCGCTGCGCGACCCGAGCGTGCCGCTGGCCGCCCTGACCGGGTGAGCGACGTCCCGGGTCTCGGGGCGCATGCGGGCCGGATGGCGTACGTGCGCACGACCCGACAGCATGGGGCGGTGAACCCTGGCGCGAGGTCCTGGCACGGCATACCCGCACCGCGGTCCCGCGCACCCGGCTGCCGCACTCGCGCGGAGCGAGGTGACCGCAGGTGAGCGGCGCGCTTCGCGACGGGGCCGGGGCCCTCCCGGGCGAGACGCACGAGGTCGCCGACGGCCTCTACGCCTACGTCCAGCCCGACGGCACCTGGTGGATCAACAACACGGGCTTCCTGGTCGGCCGGAGCGGCGTCGTGGCGATCGACTCCTGCTCCACCGAGGCGCGCACGCGGGCGCTGCAAGAGGCGATCAGGCGGGTCAGCCCGGCCCCGGTGCGGACGCTGGTCAACACCCACCACCACGGCGACCACACCCACGGCAACTACCTCTTCGGCACCGCCACGATCGTCGCCCACGAGCGCACCCGCGACGCGGTCCTCGCCGAGGGGGTGCCCCCGACGTCCCGCCTCATCGGGACCGGCACCTGGGAGGCCGTGGAGTGGGGCTCGCTGGAGGTCGCGCCGCCCTTCCTCACCTACACCGATGGCGTCACCCTGTTCGTCGACGACCTCCGCTGCGAGGTCAGGCACGTGGGGACCGCGGCGCACACGACCAACGACTCCGTCGTCTGGGTGCCGGACCGCAAGGTCCTGTATGCCGGTGACCTCCTCTTCCACGGCGGCACCCCGTTCCTCGTCATGGGGTCGCTGGCGGGCGCCATCGAGGCCGTCGAGGGGCTGCGGCGGTACGGCGCCGAGACGATCGTCCCGGGCCACGGGCCGCTCGCCGGCCCGGGGCTTATCGACGAGGTGCTCGGCTACCTGCGCTTCGTCGAGCGGCTCGCCGCCGAGGCGTGGGCGGGCGGGCTGGACCCGCTGGCCGCTGCCCGCGAGGCCGACCTCGGCGGGATCGCCGACCTCACCGACTCCGAACGGATCGTCGGCAACCTCCACCGCGCCTACCTCGAGCTGGAGGGCCGGCCCAGAGGTGTACCCCTACCCGACCCGGCCGCGGTCCTGGCCGACATGGTCGCGTTCAACGGCGGCCGGCCGCTCTCCTGCCGCGCGTGAGACGAAGGTGAGGTCACGGGCTTGGTCCAGCGTAAGCACTTCTAGGGCTATTCATCTGACCGGACTGTCGTGCTTGGAATCTCGCGCCAGGGGCGGTCGGCGAGTGGACGGTCCGGGCTCGGTGGGTGGCCTCGCCGGGTCGGGGGCCGTGGTGTGATGCGCTTGGGCTTGGGGTCGGCGACCAGGTCGCGGTAGCGCACGGGTGCGTGTGTGACGGCGAGTTGCAGGACGCGGTAGAAGAGCATGCCGCGGGCGCGCGAGCGGCGCCGGTTGAACCGGAAGACGAACTCGTTCAGGTAGCTCTGCAGGTGT
>DASQFD010000096.1:0-55850 GCA_035633255.1 Dermatophilaceae bacterium | reverse complement strand
GTGGGGATGGGCGTCGACGGCTCGTCGCAGGCGCCGGCGGCGGCGGCGGGCGCGAAGAGCGCCGCCGGCAGCAGTGCGGTGGCCAGCGCGCCGCCGGTGACGGCGGCGAGGAGACGGGTGCGGCGCGGACGGTTCACGGATATCCCCCTGGGCCAGCCGGCGGTGCCCGGCTCCTGCCACCCTAGGACCCGGCGCCGACACCGGCACGCCGGGCGGAGGCGGACCGCCGACTGTATGCCGTGCGGTCACCGGCCGGCCGGACGTCGTTCTCCCAGCGGGCGAGGCGGAGCCCTACCCCCCCGGTCCGGGCGGGGTCACCGGGCGCGCCGCGGCCCGGGCCGCGGTGGACTTCTTCGCCGTCGTCTTCGTCGCGGTGGACTTCTTCGCCGTCGTCTTCGTCGCGGTGGCCTTCTTCGCCGTCTTCGTCGTCGCCGTCTTCGTCGCCGCCGTCTTCGTTGCCGTGGCCTTCGCCGCGGTGGCCTTCGTCGCCGTGGCCTTCTTCGCCGTCGTCTTCTTCGCCGCGGTCTTCTTGGCGGCGCGCTTGCGCGTCGTCGGGCCCTGGGCCCGCTTGTCCGCCAGCAGCTCGAACCCCCGCTCCGCGGTGATCGACTCCGGGTCGTCGTCCCTGCGCAGGGTCGCGTTGGTCTCGCCGTCGGTGACGTAGGGGCCGAACCGTCCGTCCTTGACCACCACCGGTCGCCCCGAGGTGGGGTCGGCACCGAGCTCCTTCAGCGGCGGCTTGGCCGCCCTCCCGCGAGCCTTGGGCTGGGCGTAGATCGCGAGCGCCTCCTCGAGGGTGATCTCGAAGAGCTGCTGCTCGGTCTCGAGCGACCGGGAGTCGGTCCCCTTCTTCAGGTAGGGACCGTAGCGGCCGTTCTGCGCGGTGATCTCCACGCCGTCCGCTGCGGCGCCCACCACGCGGGGGAGCGAGAGCAGCCGCAGCGCCGTCTGCAGGTCCACGGTGCCGAGGTCCATGTCGCGGAACAGGCTGGCGGTCCGGGGCTTCACCTTCGCCCGGCCCTTGCGCGGCGCCTCGTCCTCCTCGGGCAGCACCTCGGTGACGTAGGGGCCGTAGCGCCCGGCCCGGGCGACGATCTCGTGACCGCTCTGCGGGTCGCGGCCGAGCACCCGGCCGTCGTCCGCGGCGGTCTCGAGGATCTCGCGCGCCTTCTGGGGGGTCATCTCGTCCGGCGCGATGTCGTCGCCGACGGTCGCCCGGCGCGGCTCACCGCCGTCGGCGGCGACCTCCTCGACGTAGGGGCCGTAGCGGCCCACGCGCACGACCACGCCGTCACCGATGTCGATGGTGGAGATGGCGCGCGCGTCGATCTCCCCGAGGTCCGCGACGAGCTCGCGAAGGCCCTGCGCGGAGCCGGCCTCGCCACCGAAGTAGAAGCGGCGCAGCCACTGCGCCCGGTGCTCCTCGCCGCCGGCGATCCGGTCGAGGTCCTCCTCCATCGACGCGGTGAAGTCGTAGTCCACCAGCCGCGGGAAGTGCTGCTCCATGAGCCGGGTCACCGCGAAGGCGAGCCAGCTCGGCACGAGGGCCGACCCCCGGGTGCTGACGTAGCCGCGGTCCTGGATGGTGGCGATCGTCGACGCGTAGGTGGAGGGCCGCCCGATGCCCTTCTCCTCCATGCCCTTGACGAGCGTGGCCTCGGTGTAGCGCGGCGGCGGGGTGGTCTCGTGGCCGCTCGCGTCGGCGGACACGACGGTGAGCGGGGCGCCCTCCCCCAGGCGTGGCAGCCGCCGCTCCTCCTCCGCCAGGTCCTTGCGGCGGGGGGCCTGCCGCTCGTCGCGGCCCTCCTCGTAGGCCGCGAGGAAGCCGCGGAACGTCACGACCGTGCCGCTCGCGGTCAGCTCCGCCTCGGCCACCGGGGCGTCCGGGCCCACCGCACGCAGGTCCGCGGAGATACGGACGGTCGCCGTCGAGCCGCGCGCGTCGGCCATCTGCGAGGCGACGGTGCGCTTCCAGATCAGCTCGTAGAGGCGGAACTCCTCGCCGCGCAGCTGCCCCGCCACCTGCGCCGGGGTGCGGAAGCGGTCGCCGGCCGGGCGGATCGCCTCGTGGGCCTCCTGCGCGTTCTTGACCTTCTTCTCGTAGCGGCGCGGCACGTCGGGCACGTAGTCCCCGCCGTAGAGGTCCCTCGCCTGCTGGCGGGCCGCCGTCATCGCCGCCTCCGACAGCGTGGTGCTGTCGGTGCGCATGTAGGTGATGTAGCCGTTCTCGTAGAGCCGCTGGGCGACCCGCATCGCGTCCCGGCTGCGCAGCCCGAGCTTGCGCGACGCCTCCTGCTGGAGGGTCGAGGTGGTGAACGGCGCCGACGGACGACGCGTGTAGGGCTTCTCCGTCACCGAGGCGACCCGGACCGGCGCCGAGCCCAGCGCCTCGGCCACGCCGCGCGCCACCGCCTCGTCGAGCTGGACCGCCTTGGCGGAGGCCAGCCGGCCGTCGTCACCGAAGTCGCGACCCGTCGCCACCCGACGGCCGTCGACCCCGGTGAGCCGCGCGGCGAACTCGTTGGCCGGCGCGTCGGGGGTGAGCACCGCCTCGACGTCCCAGTAGCGAGCCGCCACGAACGCCATCCGCTCGCGCTCGCGCTCGACCACCAGCCGGGTCGCGACGGACTGCACCCGCCCGGCGGACAGTCCGGCCTTGACCTTGCGCCACAGGACCGGCGAGACCTCGTAGCCGTAGAGCCGGTCGAGGATCCGGCGGGTCTCCTGGGCGTCCACGAGGCGTCCGTCGATGTCGCGCGTCTGGGCGGCCGCCCGCTGGATGGCCTCCTTGGTGATCTCGTGGAAGACCATCCGCTTGACGGGCACCTTGGGCTGGAGGGTCTCCAGGAGGTGCCAGGCGATGGCCTCGCCCTCGCGGTCCTCGTCCGTGGCGAGGTAGAGCTCGTCGGCGCCCTTGAGCAGCCGCCTCAGCTCACCGACCTTCTTCTTCTTGTCCGCGTCGACCACGTAGTACGGCTCGAAGCCGTTGTCCACGTCGACCCCGAAGCGCCCGAAGGGGCCCTTCTTGACGTCGGCCGGCATCTCCGACGGCGTGGGGATGTCGCGGATGTGGCCCACCGACGCCTCGACGTCCCAGTCCGGGCCGAGGTAGCCCGCGATGGTGCGTGCCTTCGCGGGCGACTCCACGATGACCAGCTTGCGCCCGGTCCCTGCCACTGCCCACCTGCCGTCCCGTCCCCCGCGTGCAGCGGATTCGTCGCTGCTCCGACGCCGGAGACCGGCACGACGGTAACGCGTCCGCGTGCCACCCGCGTCCACCGGGCCGTCCCGGCCCGTGCCGGAGCACCCCAACCGCCTCCGCGTCGTCGTGCCGAGCGGCACGGCATACGCGGGGTTATGATTGAATACTGCACTACCCCCGGGAGGGCCCCGTGACCACCGCCGCACCGCTCGGCACGACGACGGACCGGCAGCCGCTGCTCTTCCTCAGCCACGGCGCGCCGCCGCTGGCCGACGACCCGGTGTGGCCACACGAGCTGCGCGCCTGGTCCGCCGCGCTCCCGCGCCCCCGGGACGTCCTCGTCGTCTCGGCGCACTGGGAGCAGGCGCCGGTGACCGTGGGCGCGACGAGCCGGCAGGTGCCCCTGCTGTACGACTTCTGGGGCTTCCCGCGGCGCTACTACGACGTGAGGTATGCCGCCCCGGGGACTCCGGCGCTGGCCGGCCGGGTCGCGCGGGTGCTGGCCGGCACGGGCGAGACGCTGCGCCGCGAGGAGGACCGGGGGCTGGACCACGGTGCCTACGTGCCGCTGGTCGAGATGTTCCCCGAGGCCGACGTGCCGGTGCTGCAGCTCTCCCTCCCGACCCTCGACCCGCGCCGGCTCTTCGACCTGGGCCGCCGGCTGGCGCCCCTGCGCGAGGAGGGCACCCTGATCGTCGGGTCCGGCTTCACCACGCACAACCTGCGCTGGTTCGACCCGGCCGCGGCGGCGGGAGCCCCGGCGCCGGCGCCCTCACGCGAGTTCGACCACTGGGCCGCGGAGGCCGTCGGCTCGGGGGACGTCGACGCGGTGCTCGACACGCCGGGTCGGGCGCCCGCGGCGCACGAGGCGCACCCGCGCACCGAGCACTGGGCGCCGCTGCACGTCGTGCTCGGCGCCGCGGCGGAGAGCGGGGACCCCGCGGGCCGCAGCGTGGTGGACGGCTTCTGGCACGGCCTGTCGAAGCGCTCCTGGCAGTTCGGCTGACCTGGCCGCCCGCCCTGCCCCCGGCGCACCCGCTTGCCCCAGCCGCCCGCCCCACGCGCCACATCAGTCTCATCCGTACCAGCATTGTCGGGTGACGTGGGTTGAGCGTCTTCGCCGGGGTTTCCTTCTCCGGTGAGGTGCCATCTTCCGGGGTGAGGTGAAGCCGCTGCGCCCGGGTGGCAGAGTCGGGGCCATGGCCGACGACGACCGTGCCCTCCTTCCGCTCCAAGCCCACCTCGACGGGTTGCGCACCGCGGTCGGCACGCTCACCGTCGCCGCGTCGAGGTCGTGGCTCGGCGCCCCCGTGCCGACCTGCCCGGGGTGGACGCTGCTGGACCTCGTCGCCCACGTCGGCATGGCGCAGGCCTGGGCCGAGGCGGCGCTCCGGGGCGACCACGAGGCGATGGGGGACGTGGAGCTGGTCGCGCAGGAGGGCCGCGCGTCGGCCGACCCGCTGCGCTGGCTCGCCGAGCGCGCCGAGCGGCTGGGGGCCACCCTGCACTCGGCCGGCGACGACGTCGACGCGCTGGTCTTCCTCAAGCAGGCGCCGCCGCCGCGACAGTTCTGGGCGCGCCGGCAGTGCCACGAGGCGGTCGTCCACGCGCTCGACGCAGTCGCGGCACGCCACCGCCGCCTGCCGACAGCCGCCGACGCGTGGTTCGGGCCGGACCTCGCCGTCGACGGGATCGACGAGCTGCTGGTCGGCTTCTGGCAGCGTGGCCGGTCCGGGCCGCGCAGCGACCCGGCGGCCCGGGTCCTCGTGCGGCCCACCGACGCCGACCTCGCGTGGCTGCTCGAGGTGGGCCCGCAGCGCACGGTCACCCGGCGCCTCCGCCCCGGGGACCGGACGGCCCTCGACGCGCCCGGTGCCGCGGGCGGCCCCGGTGCCCCCGACGCCGAGGTGACCGGCTCGGCCGTCGACCTCTACCTCGCCCTCTGGAACCGCGGCGGCGAGGTCGACGCCCCCGAGGGGCTGCTGGCCCGCTGGCGCGACCAGACCCCGATCAGCTGGGCGTGACGTCGCCCGCCCCGGGCGTCTCCGCCTCCGCCGCTCCGGCATCCAGGTGCGCGCCGAGGAACGCCTCGATCCGGCCCCACGCGTGCGCTGCCGCGGCCGGCTCCGGCCCGGCGTGGAGCACGAACCGGGACACCGGGCCCAGGTACCACGGCGCGTTGTCCCGGTCGTTGAGGAAGGAGTGGCCGGCCGTCGGGTACTCCACGACGTCGTGCGGCACGCCCTTCGCGGTCAGCGCCTCCTCCAGCCGGGCCGCTGCCCCGCGCAGCCCGCGGTCCCGGCCCCCGTAGCTCGCGACGACGGGACAGGCCCCCTCAAGGGCCGCCTCGAGGTCGGCCGGCGGCTGGCCGTAGTTGACCGACACCACGGCATACCCGCGGTTGGCCAGCAGCAGCGCGAAGCCGCCGCCCATGCAGAAGCCGATCACCCCCACCGAGCCGGTGCACCGCTCGTCGGCGACCAGCGCCGCCCGCGCCGCCGCGATGTCCGTGAACGCCTCGCCGCGCCCGCTGCGCAGCGCGCGGAACGTCGACACCAGGCACGACGCACGTGAGCCGCGCGTGAACAGGTCGGGCGCGAGGGCGAGGTAGCCCATGCGGGCCAGCCGGTCGGTGTGCCGGCGCGCCACGTCGTCGAGGCCGAAGGCCTCGTGGAGGACCACCACGCCCGGCCTCGGTCCGGGCGCGTCCGGGACGGCGAGGTATGCCGCGTGCTCCCGTCCCGGCGGCCGGCCGCCGGAGAGCGCCGGCACGTCCAACGGGACGCACTCACCCATGGCGGGACGGTACCGCGAGCACGTCCTCCTCGTCGGTGGCCGCGCCGCGGAACTGGGCGGCGTACAGCCTGGCGAAGGCGCCTCCGCGCTCGAGCAGCTCCGCGTGCGAGCCCTGCTCGACGATCCGACCCTCCTCCATGACGAGGATGAGGTCGGCGTCGCGGATCGTGGAGAGCCGGTGGGCGATGACGAAGCTGGTGCGGTCGACCCGCAACGCCGCCATGGCGTGCTGGACGAGCACCTCGGTGCGGGTGTCCACCGAGCTCGTCGCCTCGTCGAGGATGAGCAGGGCCGGGTCGGAGAGGAAGGCGCGCGCGATGGTGACCAGCTGCTTCTCCCCGGCGCTGAGGTTGCCGGCCTCGGCGTCGAGGCGGGTGTCGTAGCCGTGCGGCATGGCGTGGACGAAGCGGTCGACGTAGGTGGCGCGGGCCGCCGCCAGGACCTGCTCGTCGCTCGCGTCGGGACTGCCGTAGGCGATGTTCTCGCGGATGGTGCCGGCGAAGAGCCAGGCGTCCTGCAGCACCATGCCGATCCGCGAGCGCAGCCCGTCGCGGGTGAGGTCGCGGATGTCGACGCCGTCGAGGGTGATCCGGCCGCCGTCGAGCTCGTAGAACCGCATGACGAGGTTGACGAGGGTGGTCTTCCCCGCCCCGGTCGGTCCCACGATGGCGACGGTCTGGCCGGGGTCCACGATGAGGTCGAGGTGCTCGATCAGGGGTCGCTGGGGGTCGTAGGAGAAGGAGACGTCCTCGAACGCCATCCGTCCGTGCGGGTCGTCGAGGTGGACCGGGTCGGGGGTGTCGGGCTCCTGCTCCGCCGCGTCGAGCAGCTCGAAGACGCGCTCGGCGGAGGCCACCCCGCTCTGCATGAGGTTGGCCATCGAGGCCACCTGCGTGAGCGGCTGGGTGAACTGGCGGGAGTACTGGATGAACGCCTGCACGTCGCCGAGGCTCATCGTCCCGGAGGCCACCCGCAGTCCGCCGACGACCGCGATGGCGACGTAGTTGAGGTTCCCGATGAACATCATCGTCGGCATGATGATGCCGCTGACGAACTGGGCGCCGAAGCTCGCGTCGCGCAGCTCGTCGTTGCGGCGGGTGAAGAGGGCGCGGTTCTCCTCCTGGCGGCCGAAGACCTTGACCAGGCCGTGCCCGGTGAAGGACTCCTCGACGATCGAGTTGACCTGGCCGGTGCGCGTCCACTGCTCGACGAAGTGCTTCTGGGCGCGCTTGCCGATCACGGCGGTCACGACGACGGACGCCGGGATCGACACCACGGCGATCAGGGCCAGCAACGGGGAGATCCACACCATCATCGCCAGGGTCGCCACGACGGTGAGCAGTGAGGTGAGCAGCTGGCTGAGCGTCTGCTGCAGGCTCTGGGCGACGTTGTCGATGTCGTTGGTGACCCGGCTGAGCAGCTCGCCGCGTGGCTGGGTGTCGAAGTAGGGCAGCGGCAGGCGGGTGAGCTTGTCCTCGACGGCGGCCCGGAGCCGGTAGACGGTGCGGTTCAGCGCGCCGGTGAGCAGCCAGCCCTGGGCGTACATGAGCAGGGCCGCGCCGACGTAGAGCCCGAGCGCGAGGAGGAGCACGCGGCCGAGGGCGGAGAAGTCGACACCCTGCCCCGGACGCAGGTAGGGCACCGAGGCGAGCAGGTCGGCGAGCCGGTCCTCACCGCGCTCGCCCAGCCCCTCGGCGGCCTGGGCCTGGGTGACCCCGGCCGGCACCTGCCGCCCGAGGAAGCCGGCGAAGATGAGGTCGGTGGCCCGGCCGAGCACCTTGGGGCCCAGCGCGGACAGCACGACGCCGACGACCCCGAACGCCACGGCCGTCAGGACCATGGCGCGCTCCGGCCGCAGCAGCCCCACGAGCCGCCGGGCCGAGGGGAGGAAGTCCTGCGACTTCTCCACCGGCACGCCCACCCGGGCGTGCGGCGGGCCCCCCCGGTGCACGGACGCGGGACCCCGGCGCGACTCGGCGGCCTTCTCCTCCTCGGAGCGCAGCTCGCTCATGCCGCGACCTCCGACGACGCCTGGCTCTCCACGATCTCCACGTAGGTCGGGCACGAGGCCAGCAGCTCCTCGTGGGTGCCCGTGCCGACGACGGTGCCCCCGTCCAGGACGACGATCCGGTCGGCGTCGACGATCGTGGACACCCGCTGGGCCACGACGAGGACGGCGGCGTCGCGGGTCACCGGCCGCAGGGCCGCCCGGAGCCGGGCGTCGGTCGCGACGTCCAGCGCGGAGAAGGAGTCGTCGAAGAGGTAGACGTCGGGCCGCCGGACCAGCGCCCGTGCGATGGCGAGCCGCTGCCGCTGGCCCCCGGAGACGTTCGTGCCGCCCTGCGCGAGCGGCGCCTCGAGCCCACCGGGCATGGCGCGCACGAAGTCCTCCGCCTGGGCGATCCGCAGCGCCTCCCAGACGGCGTCGTCGTCGGCGTCCGGGTCGCCGAACCGCAGGTTGCTGGCGACGGTGCCGGAGAAGAGGTACGGCTGCTGCGGCACCAGGCCGATGCGCGCCCACACGTCGGCGAGCGCCGCCTCCCGCACGTCGACCCCGCCCAGGAGCACGGCACCGCCCGTGACGTCGTAGAGCCGGGGCACCAGGCCCAGCAGGGTCGTCTTGCCGGACCCGGTCGAGCCCACCACCGCGACGGTCTCGCCGGGGGCCACCTGGAGGTCGACGCGGTGCAGCACCGGCGCCTCCGCCCCGGGATAGGTGAACTCGACGTCGCGCAGCACCAGCCCGGCCCGCCCCTGCGGCAGCGCCCGGGGCGAGGAGGGGTCCACGACGCTGGACTCGGTCTCGAGGACCTCGCAGATCCGCCCGGCGGAGACGCTGGCGCGCGGCACCATCATCGACATGAAGGTCGCCATCATCACCGACATGAGGATCTGCACCAGGTACGCCATGAAGGCCGTGAGCGCCCCGATCTGCATCTCGCCGGAGTCGACCCGGCGGGCGCCGAACCACATCACCCCCACCGTCGAGGCGTTGAGGATCAGCATGACCACCGGGAACGCCATGGCCATCAGGCGCCCGACCGCGACCGCCGAGCCGGTGTAGGTCCGGTTCGCCTGCGCGAAGCGCTCCCGCTCGAAACCCTCCCGCACGAAGGCCCGCACGACCCGCACCCCGGTGATCTGCTCGCGCAGGATGCGGTTCACCGCGTCCACGGAGGTCTGCATCCGGCGGAACCACGGCACCATCCGGGAGATGATCAGCCCCACCGACACGGCCAGGACCGGCACCGCGACGGCCACCAGCCAGGACAGCCCGACGTCCTCGCGCAGCGCCATGACCACCCCGCCCACCATGGTCATCGGGGCCGCGACCATCACGGCGAGGAGCATGTTGGTCAGGGTCTGCACCTGCGTGATGTCGTTGGTGCTGCGGGAGATCAGCGTCGGGGCGCCGAACCGGCCGAGCTCACGCTCGGAGAAGCCGGCCACCGAGCGGAACACCGAGTCCCGCACGTCCCGCCCCACCCCGGCCGAGGTCCGCGCGCCGAGGTAGGTCGCGCCGATCGTGGTCACCACCTGCAGGAGCGACACCCCGAGCATCCACGCGCCCGCCCGCATCACGAAGGCCGTGTCCCCCCGGGCCACCCCCTCGTCGATGATCCGACCGTTCAGGCTGGGGAGGTACAGGGAGGCCAGCGTCCCCAGGGCCTGCAGCACGAGCAGCAGGCCCACGGCGGCCGCGTAGGGGCGCAGCGAGGTGCGCAGCAGGTGCACCAGGACCCCGGTCTCGGCCGGGGTGCTCCGGTCGGCGCGCGCGGCCGCCGTCGTCACCGGAGCACGAACCCGTCCCGCGCCACGTCCCGGACGAAGGCGAGCACCTCCGCCGAGACGGCGCCGCCGTCCACGTCGAGCAGCCCCGCGATGGCCGCCGCGGCGGCGCGGGCGGTCAGGTCCCCGTCGCAGACCGAGGCATAGGCAGCGGTGACCGTCGTCAGGGGGAGGTGCCGGCGCAGCCCGCCGCCCTGCCGCAGGACGATCACGGACGGGTCGGTGGCGCCGGGCAGCAGGTGCCGCTCCTGGTGGACGTCCGGCGCGGTGTGCCACGCGGTGTCGAGCACCGCGTCGTCGTCGTGCTCGGCGAGCCACGTCCGCGCCTCGAGCCCGGCGAGCACCGAGGGGCCCATCGGTGCGGCGACCGGCCAGGTGACCTCCTCCAGGTCCCGGAACGGGAGCCGGTCCCCCCGGGGCCGGTGCAAGGAGATGACGCCGAAGCCGATGGCCTCGACGTCTCGCGCCGCGAAGTCGTCCAGCCACGCGGCATACATGGCGTCGAAGTCGGCCGTCCCGGCGTGGTGGCCGCCGTCACGAGCCCACGTCTCGGCATACTCCGCGGGGTCCTGCACCGCCCGTTGGACCACCCACGCGTCCAGCCCGGTGCCGTCCAGCCAGGAGCCCACCCGCTCGGTCCAGGTGCTGCCGCGGGGCACCTCCCAGTTGCCGAGCAGCTGGGCCACTCCCCCGGGGGCGAGGTGGTCCCCCACCCGGCGCACGAGGTCGGCGACCACGGCGTCGCCGGAGCCGCCGGCGTCGCGGTACACGAAGCGCGGCACCGCCCCGGTGCGGGGGGTAATGACGAACGGCGGGTTGCTCACGACGAGGTCGAAGCGGCGCCCGGCCAACGGCTCGAGCATCGACCCGGCGAGCACCTCCCACTCCACCTCGTTGAGGGCGGCGTTGAACCGCGCGTAGCCGAGCGCGCGCTCGGAGGTGTCGGTGACCGTCACCCGGTCGGCGTGGCCGACCAGGTGCAGTGCCTGCACACCGGACCCGGTGCCGACGTCGAGCGCCGTCGCGACCCGCGGCCGCGGGGTCCACGACGCGAGGGTCGCCGAGGCCCCGCCGATGCCGAGCACGTGGTCGGGCCGGAGGGGCCGGTGGGTGGCCAGCTCGGCCAGGTCGGAGGCGATCCACCACGACCGGTCCTCCGCCGCGTAGGGACGCAGGTCGCACCTGGCCACCACGGCGTCACCCTCCTCCGCGACCAGGCCGAGCGCCGTCGCCCCCGCCACGCCCAGTGTCGGCAGCGCCGCGGCGACGTCGGCGACGTCGACGGGGTCACCGAGGGTGAAGAGGCGCACCAGGGCCGCACCGGGCTCCGTGCTCGCGGCGGTGACCCGCTGGGCGGGCAGCACCTGGTCGCGGTCGAGCGCGGCGCACGCCAGGTGGCCGAGCAGCGCCGTGACACCGGCGACGGTGAAGCGGGCGGTCTGGAGGTCGGCGCGCAGCCGAGGGAGGAGGTCCGCGTCGACGCGCGGCGGTGCGGTGCTCATCACGAGCAGGGTATGCCGTCCGCTCACCCGCCGTGCGTCGCCCGCCGTGCGTCGCCCGCCGGGCTCGGCGCACCGGGCCGCCGAGCCCGGCGGGCGCAGTCCCGGTCAGCCGACGGGCTGTCCGACCCTGGGCTGTGAGACCGGGTGCTCCGGCTCGTCGGAGCCGCCGATGGCCAGGTCGCGCCGCTTGGAGATCGCGACCGAGGTGACGACGATGACCGCGGCGAGGGCGGCGATGCCGTAGCGGAGCGGGGCGCTCGCGTCCGGGCCCAGGCTCAAGGTCACGATCGCCGGCGCGATGAGCACCGACACCAGGTTCATCACCTTGAGCAGCGGGTTGATGGCGGGGCCGGCGGTGTCCTTGAACGGGTCGCCGACGGTGTCACCGATGATGGTCGCGGAGTGGGCGTCGCTGCCCTTGCCGCCGTGCGCGCCGTCCTCGACGATCTTCTTCGCGTTGTCCCAGGAGCCACCGGAGTTGGCCAGGAACACCGCCATGAGCGCACCGGACCCGATGGCGCCGGCGAGGAAGCCCGCCAGGGCGCCGATGCCGAGGCCGAAGCCGACCGCGACGGGTGTCAGGGCGGCCAGCAGGCCGGGGGTCGCGAGCTCGCGGAGCGAGTCCTTGGTGCAGATGTCGACGACCTTGGCGTACTCGGGCTTGGTGGTGCCCTCCATGATCCCGGGGATCTCGCGGAACTGCCGGCGCACCTCGAAGACGATGGCGCCCGCGGCGCGGGTGACCGCGTTGATCGCGAGGCCGGAGAAGAGGAAGACCACGGCCGCGCCGAGGATCACCCCGACGAGGGTGTTGGGGGACACGACCTCGGTGGAGAAGCGCTGGACCAGCTGGGGGCTGGGCCGCTCGTTCAGCGCGATCTGGTTGACCGCCGACTGCCAGGCGTCGGTGTAGGAGCCGAAGAGGGCCGTGGCGGCGAGGACCGCCGTGGCGATGGCGATGCCCTTGGTGATGGCCTTGGTGGTGTTGCCGACTGCGTCGAGCTCGGTGAGGACCTTGGCGCCCTCCTCGTCGACGTCCCCGGACATCTCCGCGATGCCCTGTGCGTTGTCGGACACCGGACCGAAGGTGTCCATGGCGACGATGACACCGACGGTGGTGAGCAGGCCGCACCCGGCGAGCGCGACGAGGAAGAGCGAGAGCCCGATCGCGCCGCCGCCCAGGAGGTAGGCCACGTAGACCGCGCCACCGATGATGGCCGCGGTGTAGACGGCCGACTCGAGCCCCACGCCGATGCCCGAGAGCACGACGGTGGCGGGGCCGGTCAGGGAGGTGCGCGCGACGTCGCGCGTGGGCCGCTTGTCCGTGCCGGTGAAGTGGCCGGTCAGCCAGAGGATGATGCCGGCGAGCACGATCCCGAGGATGACGGCGAGGATCGCGGTGAGCCTCGGGTCGCCCGAGATGCCGGTCAGGCCGGCGACGGCGGCCCTCGGGCTGCCCTCCGCGATGGCCAGGCCGGAGAAGAGCTCGCGGTTGGAACCCGGCAGGTAGGCGAAGGCCGCGATGGCGGAGAGGACCGCCGAGACCACCGCGGCGATGTAGAAGCCGCGGTTGATGGCCGCGAGGGCGCTCTCGCCGGCGCGCGCCTTGGTGATGAAGACGCCGAGGAGCGCGGTGACCGCGCCGATGGCCGGCACGAGGAGCGGGAAGACCAGGCCGTAGGTGCCAAAGGCGACGGAGCCGAGGATCAGCGCGGCGACCAGGGTCACGGCATACGACTCGAAGAGGTCGGCCGCCATCCCGGCGCAGTCACCGACGTTGTCGCCCACGTTGTCGGCGATGGTGGCGGCGTTGCGGGGGTCGTCCTCGGGGATGCCGGCCTCGACCTTGCCGACCAGGTCGGCGCCCACGTCGGCGGCCTTGGTGAAGATGCCGCCGCCGACCCTCATGAACATCGCGAGGAGGGCGGCGCCGAAGCCGAAGCCCTCGAGGACCTTGGGCGCGTTGCCCTGGTAGGCCAGGACGACGACGGCCGCGCCCAGCAGCCCCAGGCCGACCGTCATCATGCCGACCGCGCCACCGGTGCGGAAGGCGATCCGCACGCCGTCCACACGGCCGGTGGCGGTGCGTGCGGCCGCGGCGACGCGCACGTTGGCGCGGACCGCGAGGTTCATGCCGAAGTAGCCGATGGAGGCGGAGAAGAGGGCGCCGAGGACGAAGAAGCCGGAGCGCCCCCAGCGCACGCCGGCGGAGTCCGCCGGGAGGAGCAGCAGCAGCAGGAAGACCAGGACGACGAAGCCGCCGAGGGTCTTGAACTGCCGGGAGAGGTAGGCCTGCGCGCCCTCCTGGACCGCGCCGGCGATGACGCGCATCTGCTCGGTGCCCGTGTCGGCGGCGAGCACCTGTCGGCGGAAGAAGATGCCCATCACCAGGGCGATCAGCGCGATGACCCCCACGCCGACGACCAGGACGAGGTTGGTCCCGGTCAGCTCCAGCTCCGAGCCGGTCGCGGCGGGAGCGAGCACAGGGAAGGACATGCCATTCCTCCTCAACGGGGGTGCGGGGTCGGTGCGGCCCCTGCTGCACCGGGACGGGCAGCACCGGACTGTACCTGCAGTCCTATCGGACCGGCGCGGTGGACCTCTCCGCGTGTGACCACCCTCACCCCGCCTCACCCCGCCCTGGAGCGCCACGCCTCGCCGTCGTCGCGGTCAGCTCGTGGTGGTCGTCGCGTCCTCGACGCTGTCGTGGATGGGGAAGACCTTGTCCAGCCCGGTGATGGTGAAGACCCGCAGGATCCGCTCGTTGGTGCACACGATGCGCACCCAGCCGTCCCGGGTCCGGACCAGCTTGAGCCGGCCGACCAGGACCCCCAGGCCGGTGGAGTCGAGGAACTGCACCCCGTCGAGGTCGATGACCAGACGGGTGTGGCCGCGGCTGATGTGCTCGTCGAGCGCCGTCCGCAGCTGCGGTGCGGTGTAGACGTCCACCTCGCCGCCGACCCGCACGACGGCGATACCGTCCTGGTCGGTGGTGGAGAACGAGAGGTCCACTTCTCGGTCGCTCCTCAGTCGGTCGGCCCGGGGCGGGTGGGTGCCCCGCATTACGGTAGCGGTCATGACGACCGTCGTCGGCCAGTCCCCACTTATCGACGTCGTCGAGGGTGGCCTGCGCGACGGCCGCGTGGTGCACGTCGAGCAGCTGCCGGGCCGGGAGGCGGGGTATGCCGGGTGGCCGGAGTGGGTGGCGCCCCCGGTCCTCGCCGCGCTGCTCTCCTCCGGGATCGACCGGCCGTGGGCCCATCAGCGACGGGCGATGGACCTGGTCCGGGCGGGGACGTCCACGGTGTTGGCGACCGGGACCGCCTCGGGGAAGAGCCTCGGCTACCTCGTCCCGGCGCTGACCGCGGTCGTCGACGGCCTCGCCGCGCCGAACGGCCGTGGGGCCACGGCGCTCTACCTCTCCCCCACCAAGGCGCTCGCCGCCGACCAGCTGGCGGCGGTGGAGCGGCTGGCCGTGCCAGGGGTCCGGGCCGCCACCTACGACGGCGACACCCCGCCCGAGCAGCGCCGCTGGATCCGCGACCACGCCTCGCTCGTCCTGACCAACCCCGACCTGCTCCACCACTCGCTGCTGCCCGGGCACGAGCGGTGGGCGCCGTTCCTGCGGGCGCTGCGGATGGTCGTCGTGGACGAGTGCCACACCTACCGCGGGGTGTTCGGCGCCCATGTGGCCGCGGTCCTGCGGCGCCTGCAGCGGGTGGCGGCACGCTACGGCTCGGCCCCGGTCTTCGTCCTGGCGTCCGCCACCGCCAGCGACCCCGCGACGCACGCCTCCCGGCTGGTCGGGCTGCCGGTCACCGCCGTGGAGGACGACGCGTCACCACGGGAGCCGATGACGTTCGCCCTCTGGGAGCCACCTGTCGTCGACGGCAGCCGGCGCTCCGCGACCACCGAGGCGGCCGCCGTCCTGGCCGAGCTGGTCGCCTCGGGGGTGCAGACCGTGGCCTTCGCCCGCAGCCGGGCCGGGGTGGAGTCCCTGGCGGCCTCGACCCGCCGCCGGCTCGAGCAGTCCGCCCCCGAGCGGGTGGGGGCGGTCGCGGCATACCGGGGCGGCTACCTGCCCGAGGACCGACGGGCCCTGGAGCGGGGGCTGCGCGAGGGGTCGCTGGTGGGGCTGGCGGCCACCAACGCCCTCGAGCTCGGGGTGGACGTTCGCGGGCTCGACGCCGTGGTCATGGCCGGCTGGCCGGGGCGACGGGCCAGCCTGTGGCAGCAGGCCGGGCGGGCCGGGCGCTCCGGTCGGGCGTCGCTGGCGGTGCTGGTGGCGGCGGACGACCCCCTGGACTCCTACCTGGTCCACCACCCGGAGGCCATCTTCGGAGCGCCGGTCGAGGCGACGGTCACCGACCCGGAGAACCCCCACGTCCTCGGTCCGCACCTGGCAGCGGCGGCCGCCGAGCTGCCGATGACCGAGGCGGACCTGCCACTCTTCGGCCCCTCCGCACGGCCCATCCTGGAGGCGCTGGTCGGCCACGGGGTGCTCCGGCGCCGGCCGCGTGGCTGGTTCTGGGCGCGGTCCGACCGCCCCGGCGACCACCTCTCGCTGCGCGGTGTCGGCCAGGTGGTCTCGGTGGTCGAGCGGGCGACCGGACGGGTCATCGGCACGGTCGACCAGCCGTCGGCGCACGCCTCGGTGCACACCGGGGCGGTGCACGTCCACCAGGGCGAGACCTACGTCGTCACCGACCTCGACCTCGAGTCCGCCACGGCGTGCGTGGTGCGCGGGGACCCCGGGTGGAGCACCGTCGCCCAGTCGGTGAGCACGTTCTCGGTGCTCGGGACCGAGCGGTCGGCGCGGCGCGGGCCGGTCCAGGTCAGCTTCGGCCCCGTGCGGGTCGGCACCCAGGTCAGGTCCTTCCTCCGACGGCTGCCGTCCGGCGAGGTGATCGGCACCCATCCGCTCGACCTGCCCGAGCGCCCCCTGGTCACCAAGGCCGTGTGGTGGACCATGCCACCCGACCTCCTGGCCACCGCGGGGGTCGCCGAGGCCGACGTCCCGGGCGCCGCCCACGCTGCCGAGCACGCGGCCATCGGCATGCTGCCCTTCGTCGCCACGGCCGACCGGTGGGACATCGGCGGGGTCTCGACCGCCTGCCACCCCGACACCGGGCTGCCGACCGTGATGGTCTACGACGGTCACCCCGGGGGCGCCGGCTTCGCCGAGCAGGCGTATGCCGCGTTCGACCGCTGGCTGGAGGCGACGCGGGCGACGGTGCACGGGTGCCGGTGCGCGCACGGCTGTCCCGGATGTGTGCAGTCCCCCAAGTGCGGCAACGGCAACGAGCCCCTGGACAAGGCCGGGGCCGTGCGGCTCCTCGACCTGGTGCTCGCCCCCCCGTGACCGGCTGAGCGCCCGCCCCCCTCGCCCAGTTCTCGCCCACCGCTGACCCACCGCGGGCCCACCGCTTGCGCCCGCTTGCCCACCGCTGGCCCACCGCGCGCCCACCGCTCGCTCGCCGCGCGACACCCGGTGGCCGGTCACCCCCGCGGGGACACGGTCCGGCAGGCGGTTGCACCAAGCGGCGGTGGGGTAGTGCCCTATACATGATCGCTCTCGGTGTGCTCCTCCTGCTCCTCGCCGCCGTGGCCGGTGCCCTGCTCTTCGTGGCAACGGCCTCCCTGACCGACGGGGTGGACATCGGCATCCTCGGAGGGACGGTGAGCCTGCCGCCGCTGGCGCTGCTCATCACCGGCGCGGTGGTCATCACGGTGTTCTGGCTCGGGTGGGCGCTGCTGCGCACCGGGGTCCGACGCGGCACCCGCCACCGGAAGGAGGCCCGCCAGGCCGCCACGCAGGCCGAGCAGGCGCGCGTGCAGACGGAGCGGCGGACGAAGGAGGAGATCTCGGCCCGGGAGAGCGAGCTCGCCGCGGAGCAGCGCCGCCGCGAGGAGGAGACCGCCGCCCTGCGCCGCGAGGCCGACGCCCGGGTGGCCGAGCAGCACGTCGCCACCGAGACCGCCCGGCGCCGCGCCGAGGTGGCCGAGCAGCAGGTGCGGCGCAACCCCGGCGACTCCCGCTGACCCTCCCTGACGGCGGCCCCCGCTGACCCTCCCTGACGGCGGCCCCCACTCACCCTCCCTGACGACGGCCCCCGCTGGCCCTCCCCGACGGCGAGCCCCGCTGACCCCCGCTACGGAGCGGGACCGGCGCGTGCCCTGGCCGTCGCCGTCCGTGCTAGACCGGGCAGCGGGAGGCTGACCGCCGCGGCCACCCGGACGGCGACCTCTCCCACGGCCGCCACCTCACAGTCGACGACCCGTGCGGAGTTCCGCTCCGCGATCCCGCCCGCCACGAGGCAGGCTTGACTGGGGCGGCCCTCGGCGTAGGCGACCTGAGCGCCCGCGAGGGCCGCGAGGTCCGCCGCCGAGCGGGCCCGGTGCGCCGCGAGCACCGCGGAGAGCAGGTGGAGCGCCGCCACGGCCAGCACCAGGACCACGCCGACCGCGGCGGTGGCCAGGACGGTCCCCGACCCGCGTTCGGTTCCGGGCCCTCCCCGGGCCCGAGGGGGCCGTCGTCCCGAACTCACGGCTCCTCCCCCAGCCGCGCCTCGATGCGAGAGTGGGCGATGGCGGCCGGCGTGAGTCCGGTCCCCAGCCAGCCGAGCACGGCCGGCGCGCGGCCGACGACCTCGACGGTCACCAGGTCCCCGGAGCTACCTGCCGCCACCGTCGCTCCGGCCGGCGCCAGCCCCCGCGCCTCCGCCAGGGCGGCCGGCGCCGGCTCCCCCCGGGCCAACAGCCGCACCCCGGCGCGCGCCGCGTCGACGCACCGCACGTGGTCGATGCCCACCCGCACGCAGCCGAGCGCCAGGGCCAGCACGACGACCAGGGCCGGCATGGCTACGGCGAGCTCCGCCGTGGCCATGCCGGACTCCCGGCGCCGGCCCCGTGCTCGCGCCCGGCCCGTCACGACCCGGCCCGTCACGACCCGGCCCGTCACGAGCCGGTGCCGAGCGCCGCCGTGATCACCGCGGCGAGGGCGCCGCGCACCGCCCCGGACCGCACCACGGCGAGCAGGACGGCGGCGAACGCGCACGCCGCCAGCGTGCCGACGGCATACTCCGCCGTGGTCATCCCCGCCTCGGCGCGCTCCCGCACACTCCGCCAGCGCCGCCTCGTTGCTGATGTCATCGGTCGACCCCTTCCACGCGGGGATGCTGTCCAGCCCGTTCCAGCCCACCGTCGCGCCGCGACGGGCGGTGGTCACGGGTGCACGGCCGCGCCTGTGGACGCGCGTGCGTGGCACCGGCGCGTGTGGACGAAGCCCCCTGCGGGCGCCGCAGAGGGCACGTCCCGGGCCGGCGAGAGGGGCGCTGCCTCCTGACCGGGAGGAGGTCCACGTGGAGGGACGGCGAGGCGCCGCCAGCTCAGTGCCCCGGCGGCCGCTCGGGGCCCAGGACCCGCTGGAGGATGCGGTCCGCCTGGTCGGGCGGCACCACCTCGTTGGGATCCCGCCACGAGCCGCGCGCGCGGGCCAGCGCCTCGGTGGCGCCCACGAGGGACACGTACAGCGGTGGGCATGTCGGGCAGCTCGCAAGGTGCCTCTCGACCCGGAGGGCGGCGGGGCGGGCGAGGAGTCCGTCGAGGTAGTCACTGACCTGGCTGCGGGCGTCCCAGCACCGCAGGGGCACGTCGGTGAGCACGGCTCGGCGCTCGGAGCCCCGGGACAGCGCCGTGACGAGCATCATCCGACCGCGCCGCAGGCGCTGCTTCGCCGCCGGGACGGTGATGGCGGCGATGTCGGCGATCTCGGCCACGGTCAGGCCCTCCGCGTCGTGCAGCACCACCACGGCCCGGTAGGGGACCGGGAGGCGGATGAGTGCGTCCTCGAGCTCCTCCCGGGTCTCGGCCCGGGTGACCACCTCCGCCGCGTCCACGGTAGGCGTCGTCGCGCCAGCGGGCCTCCACCTCGTCGGCGAGGTCCTCGACCGGGACCTCGCGGCTCCGGCGGGCCCGGTCCACGGCCAGGTTGTGGGCGATCCGGTGCAGCCACGTGGCAAGGCTGGAGCGCCCCTGGAAGGTCTCGGCGCGCTCGAGCGCCCGCAGGAGGGTCTCCTGGGTGAGGTCCTCCGCGCCCTGCGGGTCACGGACGAGGGACCGGGCGAACCGCAGCAGCCCGGGCACCTCCTCCGGTAGCCGGGCTGCCACGTCGGCGCGCTCCATGGACCCGAACGCTAGTCCGGCGGCGGCACCGGCACCGGCACCGGCACCGGCACCGGCTCAGCGGGAGGCGGGCACCGGGCAGGTGGACATCCCGAGCACCCGGTAGAGCGGGCAGAAGCCGGTGCCCGCGGTCACCAGCAGCACGCCGCCGACGACCAGCAGCACGATGCCCAGGATGCTGCCCAGCCCCACCGCGAACGCGATGCCGACGGCGGCGACGGCGAGCACGACCCGGATGATGCGGTCGGTGTTTCCCTCGTTGGTCTTCATGTCCGAAACCTCCATGCTGCTCTGCGGAACGCTGACACCTCTTTGACGCGGCCGACCCCACGAGGGATACGGACCCGGGAGGTGAGCCCCGTCACACGGGCGCTCAGCCGGCGATGACGGTCCGCGCGAGGTGCAGCACGATGGGCACGACAGTGGTGCAGACGAAGCCGGGCAGGAAGCAGGCCCCGAGCGGGAGGACCAGAAGGGTCCCCGCGCGCGCGACCGCCGCCTCGATGCGTTCGTCCTCCGCGCCTCGGACGCGATCGGCGGCAGCGCGGAGCAGCTCCGCGGGTGCGGCGCCGCTGCGCTCGGCGGCCTGCCACGCCAGGGCCGCGGGACGCCACGCCGGGCCGACCTGGGACCACGCCTGCTCGGGCGGCTGTCCCCACCGCTGGGCGGCGGCCACCACCAGCAGGTCGGCACCGGCGCGCCCGCCGAGGCGGGCGCCCACCTCCTCGAGCGCCTCGGTGGTGCCCAGGCCCGCGCGCACGGCGAGCACGCAGAGGTCGAGGGCGTCTGCGGCCGCGTGCACGGTGTCACCCCGCCCCCGGCTCGGCGTCGACCCCGGACCCTCCCCGTCGCCGACCAGACCCGGTGCGCCAGCCCCGCCCCGGGACGGCCACAGCAGGACGCCCAGGACCAGGAGCACCGCGGTGAGGATCATGCGCGCGGCCCGTGGAGGGGAGCGCCGCGGACCGCCCGGCGCAGCAACGTCCCCGCCCACCGCCAGCCGGCACCGGTGAGGGCGACGCCCACGCCCAGGGTGGCCACCGCCGCACCGCCGTAGACCCGTGCGACGGGCAGGCCGATGAGCAGGGCCAGCAGGGGGCCGGTCAAGGGCAGCAGGGACAGCAGGGTCATGGAGGCCCGCGGGCCGGCCAGCAGGGCGGCACGACGGTCCCGGGCACGGACCCGACCCCGGATGACGGCCGCAGCGCCCGCGGCCGCCGGAGCGGCCGGCGCTCCGGACTCCTCGCTGAGCTGCCAGGCGGCGCCCAGGAAGGCCAGCTCCTCGGCGCCCGGTCGGCGCCGCTCGGCCAGGACCGCGGCCACCTCGCCCACTGCGGCTCCCACGGAGGTGCCCTCGTCCCGGGCCCGGGCCACGGCCTGGGTCACCCGGGCCCACGGCGCCGCGGTCGCGCCCTGCGGCTCGGCGCCGACCTCGCACGCCAGGACCGCCGCCTCGCCCGGCGAGAGGCCGGCGCGCAGCCCGAGTGCCGCCAGCTCGGCCAGCTCGGCCACCCAGGCGGAGCTCCCGCGACGTCGCCGTGGGAGGCCCGATATGCCCCACGGCGCCGGAGCGCCGGCACCACCTGCCGCGCCACCCCCCGCGCCGTGTCCCCCTCCACCCCTCGCCCCGCGTGCCGCGCCATCCCAGGGCCGGCGCGCCGCGCGACGGGCCGCACGACCCCCCTGCCCGGCCACCGCGCCGGTGGCGCGGACAGCGCCCACCCCCGGGGGCCAGAGGAGCGCCCCACCGAGGAGCAGGACCACCAGCAGGACGACCGGGACGCTCACGGCCCCGCCTCGCCCAGCACCTCGTCCAGGAGCGCCCGAGCCGGGCCGGGTCGGCTGCGCTCACCGTCGGACGTCAGGGCGCTGAGCACGACCGGGGCGCCGTCGCGCGAGGGGTCGACCACGCCCACCTCGCACACGATGCGCCGCCCCCCGACCCTGCCCATCCCGAGGACGACCCGCACGGCTCCCCGCAGCTGGGCGTGGACGGCGGCGCGCGGCATACCCGCCAGTGCGCCCAGCGCCTCCACGCGGGCGGGCACCTCGGTCACGGAGTTGGCGTGCACGGTGCCGGCCCCACCCTCATGGCCGGTGTTCAGCGCGCTGAGCAGCTCTCGGACCTCGCCGCCTCGCACCTCGCCGACGACGAGGCGGTCGGGCCGCATCCGCAGCGCCTGGCGGACGAGGTCGACCATGGTCACCTCACCGACGCCCTCGACGTTGGCGCCACGGCCCTGCAGACGCACCACGTGCGGGTGTCCGGGCTCGAGCTCCCGGACGTCCTCCACGACCACGATGCGGTCACCGGGGTCGCACTCCGCGATCAGGGCGCCCAGGACCGTCGTCTTCCCCGTGCCGGTGCCACCGGTGACGAGGAAGGAGTGCCGGCCCCGGACCACCCGGCGGAGCACCCGCGCCACCTCGGCGTCCACCGCGCCGAGGGCCTCCAGTCCGGCGACCCCGGCCGGCTGGTGACGGGCGACGCGAAGGCTGAGGTGCGGCCCGTCGTCGACGAGCGGCGGGAGCAGGGCGTGCAGGCGCACCCCTCCGGGGAGCAGCCCGTCGACCCACGGACGAGCGTCGTCCAGGCGTCGCCGGGCCAGGCCGGCCAGGCGGGTCGCCAGCGGGCGGAGGTCGGCGGCGTCGACCCGGACGCCGGCCGGGACGACACCCTCCCCCCGGTCCACCCACACGGTCCCGTTCCCGTTGACGAGGACGTCGGTCACCGTCTCGTCGGCCACCAGCGCCTCCAGCGGACCGAGCCCGAGCACCCGGGCGCCGAGCGCCCGGCGGGCGTCCCGCACCCCGTCCTCACCCAGCGAGAGGGACCGGGCACCGGTGACCCCGGCGACCTCCCGCGGCGAGGGCGGAACCCCGGCGCGGATCCGGCGTGCGACCTCCGGCTCCCAGGTCGCGTCGGCGCTCATGCCGCCGCCCCCGGCCCGGCGACGACGGCCAGGACGGCGTCCGCGACGTGGCGGAGCCGACCGGCGCCGCCGGGCCACTCCCCGGCTTCCGCCGAGCGAGCCACCCGCGGGTCGTCGGGCAGGTGTCCCACGTGGACGACGTCGAGGTGCTCGCTCAGCGCCTCGACGGCATCCACGGGTGCCCGGCCGCCGGTCGTGACGAGCAGCGGCGTCCCCGGGCGCTCCGCGCCCGGACGGCCGAGGGCGGCCCGCAGCGCCCCGAGGTCGGCGACGCCGCGGGCGTGCAGACCCGAGACGGCGACGACCGCGTCGGAGGCGCCGAGCGCCAGGCCGGCCAGCGGCGAGCGGGCCGGGACGTCGAGGACGACCGGGTGCCGGCCGTCGCTGAGGGCGGCCAGCACGTCGGCCACCGCCTCAACCGGGACGGCGCCCACGACGTCGGTGTCTCCCGCCCCGGCCGCCGCCGGGCCGACATCGCGCTCGGTCGGCCCGCCCCCGGTCCCTCCGCCCCCCGCCCTCGTCACGCCCGCCGCCGTCGTCACGCCCGCCGTCGTCGTCACGCCCGCCGTCGTCGCCATGCCCGCCGACAGGAGTGCGCAGTGCACGGACGTCGGCAGCACCTCGAGCAGGCGACGGCCGTCCAGCCGGCCGCGCACCTCTCGCAGGTCCACCCAGCGGCTTCCCGGCACGTGCTCCACCCCCACCGTGACGTCCAGGCCCCCGCCGGTGAGGTCGAGGTCGACCAGGACGGAGGAACCGAAGGCGGCGGCGGCGCGGCGGCCCAGGGCGGCGGCCAGCGTCGACGCCCCGAGGCCACCGGAGGCGCCGACGACGAGGACGACGGGGAAGCGGGTCGAGGACATGCGAGGAGCGTGCTGGCGGCGGGGCGGCTGCCCGGCACCCCGGGCCAGGACCTGTGGACGGCCGCGACGGCAGGCGCCGGGTGTGGACGACGGCGGTCTGCGTGGGGCAGAGAGGTTGGCCCGGTCGGAGAGGACGGAGAGGACGGCCTGCGGAGAGGGGACGGCCCCGGTCGGGGGGACAACCGGGGCCGTCGAGTGGTCCGGCTCTGGGGGGGATGGGCCGGCCGCCCGTTCGCCTCTAGCCCTTTCGGGAGGGCGAACCACGACCATCGTGGGTCACCGGGCTCGGCCCGGCAAGCGGGGCGACGCAACCGCAGGTCAGCCGCGCGCGCGACCGCGCCCGGACGCGGCAACGGTGCCCGGCCACGGGGGTCGGGCACCGTTCGCCGTGAGTCTCCCGGGCGACCAAGCGTGCTTCCTTGCCGTCGCGGAGGGACCAGCCCCCTCGCGACCGGTCCATCAGTGGACTGCCCTCGCGTGGGTACCCGTTGACCTCACGGTTGCTGCGTGCCGGAGGCGGGCGGTGGTGCCGCAACCGGCACTCCCGTTCTACCGGCTCCCGGCCTCCCGGACAACCCCTCGAGCGGAACCGAGACGCCCCTCACGCCCCATCAGCCCCGGCTCATCCCAGCCGTCCGGCGAGCACCGCGTCCGCGACCCGCTCCCCCTCCTCGGCCGCCGCGACCAGGGCCGCCCCGCAGTGCCGCAGCCACAACGCGACCCCGGCGGCGTCACCGCGGCCGTAGGCGATCAGCGAGCCGACGTAGTTGGGGGAGCCCAGGCGCAGATGGCCCAGCTCCGGCACCGCCACCCCGGTCGGGTCGAGCCCGGTGGCGCCGACGAGGCACCGCTCCAGCGCCCGGGCCACCACCCCGTTCCCCTGCGCGAAGGGTCGCGCGCTCAGGATCTCCGCGTGCGCCACCGCCGCCACCACGAGCGCCGGCAACCGGGGCGCCGCCAGCAGGACCTCCACCACCCCGAGCAGGCGCTCGCGCGCCTCCTCCGCCGGTGGCGCCGGTCCCAGGTCGACCACCTCGCGACAGTCCTCACCGGGCAGCCGGGGCCGCCCCAGCCTCTCGTCGGGCACCAGCCCCGCCGCGGCCGCCACGTGCAGGCGGGCCAGCGCCTGCATCGGCGCCCGCACCACCAGGCCACCCAGGTGCTCGCTCTCGGCCGTGGCCGCCACGACACCGCGCGCCACCCGCTCCACCGGGTCCGGCTCCGCCGGCCACGACTCGGCCCCGCGGACCACGTCCCGGATCCGCTCGAGCGGCACCGGCGCGCCCTCCAGCTCCGCACTCGCCCGCGCGCCCCGCACCCGGGACTCCGCCGCGGCCTCCGGGATCCGGCGGCGCAGGGCCTGGTGCCACCGCAGCCGCGTGCACGCCTCCCGGACCGCGTCCACCTGCTCCGGTATGCCGGGCAGCCCGGCGAGCGCCGTGACGGCGCCGACGAGGTCGGTCACGACGCCGCCCCGGCCGCCGACGCCGTCACCGGGCGGGACGGCATCCGGACCCCGGCGAGCTGGCGGGCCTGGGCGACGACCCGGCCCCGGCTGTCCCACACCGTCGCGTCCTCCTCGAGGAGGCCGCCGATGACGTTGCGGGTGGAGACCGCGACCAGCAGCCACCCCGGGGCGGGCCGGCCGCGCACGTGACCGGTGAGCTCGATGGTCGGCGCCCACCCCGTGGCGCCGAGGTCGAAGGTGACCGGGGGCAGCGCGTCGAGGAAGAAGATCAGCGAGGTGAGGTCCGGTTCCCGCCCGTCGGCGAAGCGGACCCAGGCCCGCACCTCCCCGCGGCCGCTCGGCCGGCCCCCGGCCCAGCCGACGGTCGCCGGGTCCAGCCGGATGTCGAGCCGGTCGAGCAGGCTGATCGGGCCCGCGAAGGGTGAGGACTCCCGGCCGGCGGCGACGCACCGGTCCGGACCCGGCAGGTCGGGGGGCTCGGCAGCCAGCCACACCGGCTCGGACTGCGCGTCGACGTCGCCGAACGTCGCGAGCGCACGCACCCGCTCGACCGGCCGGCCGTCGACGTCCTGGAGCAGCGACACCTGGCCCGTCGACATCGAGCGCCCGGTCCGCAGCACCTCGGTGCGCAGCCGCACCGGGCCGGCCTGGGCCGCGGAGAGGAAGTAGGCGCTGAGGACCAGCGGGTCGCCGTGCCCACCCGCCCGCTCGACCGCTCGCCGCAGCGCGACCGCCCCGAGGGCCATGAGCACCCCGCCGTTGACGGCAGCTCCGATGACCCACCCGGCGCCGAGGACGGCGCGTGCACCGGAGCCGTCCTCGGCCTCGACCGCCATGGCGGTGTCGAACTCGCTCATGGGCGACAGGTCTACCAAAACCGCAGACCCGTCCGGGGAGCGGCACCACCCCGAGCGGCGTCGGGCGACCCGGCGGGGGGCCCTACGCTCGCCCCCATGCGCAGCTTCGACCCGGCGACCGCGGCGGTCGTGGCGGGCACGATGCTGCTGGCCGTCCTGGCGGTGTGGGTCCTGCGCCGGCTGCGCCGCCGCGGCTTCATCTCCGACGTGGACCGCGCCACCTACTCCACGCTGCACACCGCCTCGCTGGCGTCCCGCCACCTCACCGAGGGGCTCACCGCGGAGACGGCGGAGCGGGCCGGCCGGCACCTGCTGTCGATCCTGGGAGCCAACGCCCTCGCCATCTGCGACACCAGCGGCGTGCTCGCGTGGACCGGTGCCGGGGACCACCACCGGGCCCGGGCCCACGCGCACGCCGCCGAGACGCGGGAGACCGGCCGCACGGTGGTGAGCGACCTCGGCGACCTGCGGTGCTCCGACCCGGACTGTCCCGTGCTCTGCGCCGTCTCGGCCCCGCTGGTCTCCGACGAGCGCGTGGTCGGCACGCTCACGGCATACACGCCGCAGGCCTCACCGGGGCTGGCGCGAGCCACCGAGGAGGTGGCCGAGTGGGTCTCCTCACAGCTCGAGCTGGCCGAGCTGGCCCGCACCCGCACCCGGGCCATGGAGGCCGAGCTGCGCGCCCTGCGCGCCCAGATCAGCCCGCACTTCATCTACAACTCGCTCGCCGCGATCGCGAGCTTCGTGCGCACCGACCCGGACCGCGCCCGTGACCTGCTGCTGGAGTTCGCCGACTTCACCCGCTACGCCCTGCGGCGTGGCGGCCCGTTCACCACGCTGGCCGAGGAGCTGCGCAACGTCGAGCGCTACCTCGTGCTCGAGCAGGCCCGCTTCGGCGACCGCTTGCAGGTCAGCCTGCTCGTGGCCCCCGAGGTGCTGCCGGTGCACCTGCCCTACCTCGCGGTGCAGCCCTTGGTCGAGAACGCCGTCCGGCACGGGCTGGCCGGCAAGGAGGGCGTGGGCCACCTCTCGATCACGGCCACCGACCGCGGCACCGAGGCCGAGATCGGCATCGAGGACGACGGGGTCGGCGCCGACCCCGAGCGCATCCGGCGCATCCTCGACGGCCGGCACGGCACCGACTCCGTCGGCCTGGGCAACGTCGACGCCCGGCTGCGCCAAGTCTACGGCGACGACTTCGGACTCGTCGTCGAGACCGCGCCAGGGGCCGGCACCCGGATCACCTTCCGGGTGCCGAAGTTCGCCCCCGGCGTGCACGCGGACGCCTGAGCGCCGCGCCCGCGGCGACGCCGGCCCGGCGGTCCGACGGCAGCGACCGTTCGTCCCCCAAACACGACCGCTCGACGCGCGGGGGCAATAGGCTGCCGACATGGCCACCGGACTCACGGCCCTCGTCGTCGACGACGAGCTGCCGGCGCTCTCGGAGCTGACCTACCTCCTGGGGCGGGATCACCGGATCGGGAGCGTCCTCACCGCCTCGAGCGGCACCGACGCCCTCGGCGTGCTGGAGTCCCGCGAGGTCGACGTGGTCTTCAGCGACATCTCGATGCCCGGGCTCGACGGGATGGCCCTGGCCCGGGTGATCGCCAAGTTCACCGAGCGGCCGCAGGTCGTCTTCGTCACCGCCCACGACCGGCACGCCGTCGACGCCTTCGCCCTCGCCGCCACCGACTACGTCATGAAGCCGGTGCGGGAGGAGCGGCTCGCCGAGGCGGTGCGCCGGGTCGTGGCCAAGCGGGAGGAGGGCGCGGCCGGCGGGCCTCCGGAGCTGCCCCCAGGACCCCCCGACGAGACGATCCCGGTCGAGCTCGGGGGGGTCACCCGCTTCATCAACCGCAGCCAGATCCGCTACGCGCAGGCGCAGGGCGACTACGCGCGTCTGCACACCGACTCGGGAAGCCACCTGGTGCGCGTGCCCCTGTCCGTGCTCGAGGAGCGCTGGGCCGACCACGGCTTCGTCCGGGTCCACCGCAGCACCCTCGTCGCGCTCCCGCACGTCAGCGAGGTGCACATGGACCACGGACGCTGCTCGCTCGTCCTGGGGGGCGTCGAGCTGCAGGTCAGCCGCCGGCACACCAAGGGGCTGCGCGACATGCTGCTGCTGCGCCGGCCGCTGGCCGACCGCGAGGCGCCGGTCCGGTGAGCCGCCCGTGACGCAGAGCGGCGGCGCCCCGAACCGGGTGCGGGTCACGAGCGCGCGCCGTGGGGCCCGGCCGCTGCGCTCCCGCCCGGTGTCCCGGGACCTCGACGAGCAGACCGGCCTCGGTGACGTCTACCTCGCCGGGCTGATGCGGGCCCAGCTCCGTCTCACCCTCCAGGTGCTCGCGGTCGCGGCCGCCGCCGTCGGCGGCTTCCCGCTGCTGCTGCTCGCCGTGCCGGCCACCCGCACCCTGGCCGTGGCCGGCATACCGTTCCCGTGGCTGGTCCTCGGGGTGGCGGTGTACCCCGCCGTCTACCTCCTCGCGCGCTGGTACACCCGGCAGGCCGAGCGGCTCGAGGCGGAGTTCAGCGACGTCGTCGGCCCCTCGTGAGCACGCCGCTCTCGCTGGCCGCCGTCGTCCTGGTCTGCGTCGTCACGCTCGTGGTCGGCGGGCTGGGGCTGCGGCTCTCCCGCGCGACGAGCGACTTCTACGTGGCCGGCCGCACCGTCTCCCCGCGGCTGAACGCGAGCGCCATCGGCGGGGAGTACCTCTCGGCGGCCTCGTTCCTCGGGGTGGCGGGGCTCATCTACGACCGCGGCGTCGACATGCTGTGGCTGCCGGTGGGCTACACCCTGGGCTACCTCGTCCTCCTCGTCATGGTCGCCGCCCCGATGCGGCGGTCCGGCGCCTACACGGTGCCCGACTTCGCCGAGGCCCGCTTGGGCTCGCGCCCGATCCGGCTGGTGTCCTCGGTGCTCGTCGTCGGCATCGGCTGGCTCTACCTCGTGCCGCAGTTCCAGGGGGCGAGCCTGGCGCTGCAGCTCGTGTCCGGCGCTCCCTCGTGGGTCGGTGGGCTCGTGGTCGCGGCCGTCGTCGGCGCCGCGGTCGGCGCCGGCGGCATGCGCTCGATCACCTTCGTCCAGGCGGTGCAGTACTGGATCAAGCTGACCGCCATCGCGGTCCCGGCCTTCGTGCTGGTCGTGCTGTGGGCCCGCTCCGGCGCGCCGCACCCGTTCGTGGCGGCGTCGTCGTGGCACGTCCCGCTGGCCCCCCGCGGGGGCGACGACCACCCGCTGTACCGGACCTACTCCACCCTGCTCGCCCTGTGCCTGGGCACCATGGGCCTGCCGCACGTGCTGGTCCGCTACTACACCAACCCCGACGGGTCGGCGGCGCGCCGGACGACGGTCGCGGTGCTGGCCCTCCTCGGCCTGTTCTACCTCGTACCGCCCGTCTACGGCGTGCTCGGGCGGGTGCACCTGCCCGTGCTGCCCGAGGGGGTCCGCTCGGACTCGATCGTCCTGCGCCTGCCCGGGCTCGTGCTGGACGGCCTGGCCGCCGACGTCCTCACCGCCATGGTGGCCGGTGGCGCCTTCGCCGCCTTCCTCTCCACCGCCTCGGGGCTGGCGATGTCGGTCACCGGCGTGCTGGACCAGGAGCTGCTCCGCCCGGGGCTGGCGCGGCTCACCGGGGGCGACGCCCCGAGCTTCCGTGGCTTCCGCTTCGCGGCGGTCCTCGCGGTGGTGGTGCCGTATGCCGTCAGCCGCCTCACCGAGCCGCTCGGGCTCGCGACCTCGGTGGGACTGGCCTTCGCCGTGGCGTCCGCGACCTTCGCCCCCCTGCTCATCCTCGGGGTGTGGTGGCGCGACCTCAGCACCGTCGGGGCCCTCAGCGGGCTCCTCGTCGGGGGCGTGACGGCGACGGCGGCCCTCACGACCCACGTGCTCGCCGGTCCCCTCCCCGGCTGGCCCGGCGCGCTGCTGGAGAGCCCCGGGGCGTGGTGCATCCCCCTCGCCGTGTCGGTCACCGTGCTGGTGTCGCTGGCCACCCCTCGGCACGTCCCCGAGGGGACGACCCGCGTCATGGTCCGCCTGCACACCCCGGAGTCGGTGCGGCTGCGGCGCTCGCGCCTGGCTGACTGACGCCGGCTCAGCCCACCGAGTCCCGGGCGGCCACGAAGGCCGCCACGCAGTCCCGCACGTCCTGCTCGCTGTGGGCGGCGGAGAGCTGCACCCGGATCCGGGCCCGGCCCCTCGGCACCACGGGGAAGGAGAAGGCGATGACGTAGACGCCGTTCGCCAGCATGTGGTCGGCGACCGAGGCGGCCCGGCGGGCGCCCTCCTCCCCGGGGAACATCACCGGGGTGATCGGGTGCGAGCCCGGGAGGAGGTCGAAGCCCGCCCCGGTCATGAGCTCGCGGAAGAGCACCGTGGTGCGCGCCAGGGCCTCCCGCTGCTGGCCGGAGGACGCCACGAGGTCGAGCGCGGCCAGCGAGCCGGCCACGACGGCCGGGGCGACGGAGTTGGAGAAGAGGTAGGGCCGGGCCCGCTGGCGCAGCAGGTCGACCACCTCCTGGGGCCCGGAGACGTAGCCGCCGGAGGCACCGCCGAGGGCCTTGCCGAGGGTGCCGGTGGTGACGTCGACCCGCCCCTCGACGCCGAGCAGCTCGGGCGTCCCGCGGCCGTGCTCGCCGACGAACCCGACCGCATGGCTGTCGTCGACGAGCACCATCGCCTCGAACTCGTCGGCGAGGTCGCAGATCTCCGGCAGGGGGGCGTAGGACCCGTCCATGGAGAAGACGCCGTCGGTGGCGACGAGCACCCGGTGCGCCCCCGCGGCCCGGGCCTCCTCGAGCCGGGCGCGGAGGTCCTCCGGGTCGGCGTTGCGGTAGCGGTAGCGCGCGGCCCTGGACAGGCGCACCCCGTCGATGATGGACGCGTGGTTGAGCTCGTCGCTGACGATCGCGTCGCCCTCACCGCAGAGCACCTCGAAGACGCCGCCGTTGGCGTCGAAGCACGAGGAGAACAGGATGGTCGCCTCGGTGCCGAGGAACTCGCTCAGCCGGCGCTCCAGCAGCGTGTGCTGGCTCTGGGTGCCGCAGATGAAGCGGACCGAGGCCATGCCGAACCCCCACTGATCCAGCGCCCGGTGGGCGGCCGCGACGACGTCGGGGTGGTCGGCCAGGCCGAGGTAGTTGTTGGCGCAGAAGTTCAGCGCTTTGCCGGAGCTGGTGGCCACGTGCGAGGACTGCGGTGTGGTGAGCTCGCGCTCCCGCTTGGTCAGCCCCGCAGCCTCGATGTCGGCCAGCGTCGCCGCCAGCTCCTCGCGCACCGTCCCGTACACCGTCACCGTCTCCTCGTGGTCCCCCGGGCGGCCAGCGTATGCCGTCAGGACCCCTCTCAGGACCAGTTCAGGACCACCTTGCCGCAGTGCCCTGACCGCGCCGTGTCGAAGGCCTCCTGCCACCGCTCGGCCGGGAAGCGGTGGGTGATCACGGAGGTCACCGCCTCGCGCAGCCGCTGGCTGGACGCGAGCATCGACGTCATGAGGTACCAGGTCTCGAACATCTCGCGGCCGTAGATCCCGCGGATGGTCACCATGTGCGTGATGACCCGGCCCCAGTCGACCGGGTAGGGGTCCTTGGGCAGCCCGAGCATGGCCACCCGGGCCCCGTGGTTGAGGTTCGCCAGCATCTCCTCGACGGCCGAGGGGGCACCGGACATCTCGAGCCCGATGTCGAAGCCCTCGCGCATCCCCAGCTCCGCCTGGGCCGCGGCGAGCGTGCCGCCGGTGGCGACATTGACGACGAGGTCGGCGCCCGCGCCCCGGGCGAGCGCGAGGCGCTCGTCGCTGACGTCGGTGACGACGATCCGGCGGGCCCCGGCGTGCCGGACGACGGCCGTGGCCATGACCCCGATCGGGCCGGCCCCGGTGACGACGACGTCCTCGCCGGCCACCGGCCACTGCAGCGCGGTGTGCACCGCGTTCCCCAGCGGGTCGAAGATCGCGCCCAGCTCCGGCTCGATGTCCGGACCCTGCACCCACACGTTGCTCGCCGGGACCACGACCAGGTCGGCGAGCGCCCCGTCGCGGTTCACGCCCACCCCTATTGTGTGGATGCACAGGTGCCGCCGCCCGGCGCGGCAGTTGCGGCAGGTGCCGCAGACCACGTGGCCCTCACCCGAGACGCGCTCGCCGACGCCGACGTGGGTGACGTCGGCGCCGACCTCCACCACCTCGCCGTAGAACTCGTGACCGATGGTCATCGGCGGCGTCACGACCGAGGCCGCCCAGTCGTCCCACTCCTGCAGGTGCAGGTCCGTGCCGCACAGCCCCGCCCGCAGCACCCGCACCTTGACGTCCTTGTCACCGCAGGGCGGCTCCGGCACGTCGAGCAGGGTCAGCCCGGGACCGGCGGTGGTCTTCACCAGAGCGCGCACGGCCCCATCATGCCGGGGCCGAGGCCGAGCCACGGCTCGCGGTGTCCGCGGAGTTCGCGCCGGGGCACCCGGCCGGCCTCACGGCATACCGACCGCTCGTCCCCACCCGGGACCGTTCGGCGCTGACGGCGACCCCGCACGGCGAGACCGCCCGCCCGTCCGGCGCGCCCCGCCGCGTCGGGGCTGGGCGGCCGGCGCGCCGCTCCACGACAGTGGGGCGCGATCCGGGCACCCGCTGCCCGGGCGACCAACTGCACCGGAGGTGACTGTGAGCAACGAAGCTCGCACCAGCGCTGACGACCCGTACGTCGGGCTGCAAGGCACCGAGGAGTTCCAGCAGCTGCGGTCGAAGTTCCGGGGGTTCGTCTTCCCGATGACCGCGTTCTTCCTCGCCTGGTACTTCCTCTACGTCCTGCTCTCGATCTTCGCCCCCGGGTTCATGGGGACCAAGGTCTTCGGCAACATCAACATCGGCCTGATCTTCGGGCTGGGCCAGTTCGTCACGACGTTCGCCATCACGTTCATCTACGCCCGCTGGGCCAACCGCGAGCTCGACCCGCTCGCGGAGCGGCTCGGCGCGCAGCTCGACGAGAAGGCGGGTCAGTGACATGGCAGCCGTGACCGCGCTTCCCGCCGCCCTCCCCTCCGCGGAGGCGGTGTCCGTCGGTGAGCCCCTGCTCAACATCGCCATCTTCGCGACCTTCGTCCTGGCGACGCTGGCCATCGTCATCCGCGTCGCCTCCGGCAAGAAGACCGCCGGTGAGTACTACACCGCGGGCGGCGCCTTCTCGGGCCGCCAGAACGGCATCGCCATCGCGGGCGACTACCTGTCGGCGGCCTCCTTCCTCGGGATCGCCGGCGCCATCGCCCTGCAGGGGTACGACGGCTTCCTCTACTCCATCGGGTTCCTCGTCGCCTGGCTGGTCGCGCTGCTCCTCGTCGCCGAGCTGATGCGCAACACCGGCCGCTTCACGATGGCCGACGTGCTGTCCTACCGGCTCCGGCAGCGCCCGGTCCGCGTGGCGACCGCCATCTCGGTCCTCAGCGTCTCGCTCTTCTACCTGCTGGCGCAGATGGCCGGCGCGGGCGGCCTCGTCTCCCTGCTCCTCGGGGTCAGCGGCGAGCTGGCGCAGAACCTCGTCATCGCCGTCGTGGGCGGCGTCATGGTCCTCTACGTCCTCATCGGCGGGATGAAGGGCACCACCTGGGTCCAGATCATCAAGGCGATCCTGCTCATCACCGCCACGGCGATCATGACCATCTGGGTGCTCGCGCAGTTCAACTTCAACCTCTCGAGCCTCTTCCAGGCGGCCGTGGACAACAACCCCGCGGGCGAGGCCCTGCTCTCCCCGGGCCTGAAGTACGGCAAGACGACCACGACCAAGATCGACTTCATCTCGCTGTCGATGGCGCTCGTGCTCGGCACCGCCGGTCTCCCGCACGTCCTGCAGCGCTTCTACACCGTCCCGACGAGCAAGCAGGCTCGCAAGTCGGTCGAGTGGGCCATCTGGCTGATCGGCGGGTTCTACCTGCTCACCCTCGTCGTCGGCTTCGGCGCCGGTGCGCTGGTCGGCCCGACGGAGATCAACGCCGCACCCGGCAAGGCGAACTCGGCGGCACCGCTGCTGGCCTTCGAGCTCGGTGGCTCGGTCCTGCTCGGCATCGTCGCCGGCATCGCCTTCGCGACGATCCTCGCGGTGGTCGCCGGCCTGACCATCACCACGAGCGCGACGTTCGCCCACGACCTCTACAAGGAGGTCTTCAAGCGCGGCCAGACCACCCAGGACCAGGAGGTGCGGGTCGCCCGCATCGCGGCGGTCGGCATCGGGGTCGTCGCGATCCTCGGCGGGATGCTGGCCAAGAGCCAGAACATCGCGTTCCTCGTGGCACTGGCCTTCGCCATCGCGGCGAGCGCCAACCTCCCGACGATCCTGTACTCGCTGTTCTGGAAGGGCTTCAACACCCGGGGCGCGCTGTTCAGCATCTACGGCGGGCTGATCACCGCCATCGGGCTGATCATCTTCAGCCCGGTCGTGTCGGGGAAGCCGCCGCTGGAGCCGGGCGGTCCGAGCCAGTCGATGATCACCAACACGGCGATCGACTTCAGCCTCTTCCCGCTGGACAACCCCGGCCTGATCAGCATCCCGCTCGCGTTCTTCCTCGGGTGGCTCGGCTCGGTCACGAGCAAGGAGCACAACTCCCAGAAGTACGCCGAGATGGAGGTGCGCAGCCTCACCGGTCACGGCGTCGCCAAGGCGCTCGACCACTGACGGGACGCCCGGCCGCCAGGCCGGGCGACCTCCCCCGACAAGACCCCACCTCACCCGAGAAGCAGACTCGGGTGAGGTGGGGTCTTTCCCACGTCACCCGAGAATCCTGGGGCTGGCGGGGCTGGGGCTGGCGGGGTAGCGGCTCGGGGTAGCGGATCACCTCCACCCACCGGCAGCCCGCGCCGGTCGAGGCGATGAACGACCCTCCCGAGGTAGCGCATCACCTCCACCCACCGGCAACCCCGCGCGGGTCGAGGTGATAGCGGACCCTCCCGAGGTAGCGGATCACCTCCACCCACCGGCAGCCCGCGCCGGTCGAGGTGATGCAGGACCCTCCCGCACTGGGGGGACGGCGGGTCAGGCCGGCGTCAGCAGCCCTCGTGCGCTCGCCTGGGAGCGGAGCCGCTCGGTGAGGTCGTCGTCGACGGTGTCGAAGAAGGTGCCGACCACCTCGTCCAGCTCCCCCAGGCTCTCGGCCGAGAAGAGCACCGGCTGGTATGCCGTGATGTCGTAGGCCAGGGTGCCCATGGCGGCGAGGTCGAGCGGGCGGTTCTCCACCTCGCGGAACTCCTCCATCTCCCCGAAGCTGCTGAGGATGCCGGCGCCGTAGGCCTTGGCTTCACCGCCCTCCCGAACGACCCCGAACTCGAGGGTGAACCAGAAGACGTCGGCGACGAACTTCAGCGCCTCCGGCGTCTCCAGCCGCGTGGCGGACCGGCCGGCCGCCTCGGTGAGCCGGGCGAAGCGTGGGCTCGCGAGCTGGTTGGCGTGGCCGACGACCTCGTGGACGACGTCGGGCTCGGGGGTGTAGAGCGGGCTGCTCGGGTGCCGGAGGTACTGCGTGGAGTTGAACGTCCGCGCCCCGAGGTCGGCGTAGAACTCGCGCAGCGGCACCAGCCCGGGCGCCGCGACGTAGCCCCACCCGGTGAGCGGCCGGAGCCGCTCGCTGACCTCGGAGAGCTGGGGGACCCGCTCGGTGGGCAGCCCCAGGGCCGCCTTCGCCTCGAGGTACTCCCCGCAGGCGTGGCGCTCGTGCTTCGGCGCGAGCTCGGCACCCACCACCGCCCAGACCTCGTGCTCCTCCGGCGTGTAGTCGATGCGCGGCACCGGCTCCCCGCGCCGCCAGGACAGCGCGGCACCGGCGATGTCGCCGCGGCGGACCCGGTATGCCGCGTCGGTGAACCCGGGGTGCCCCTCGCCGAGGTGCACCTCCACGCTGCCGTCGTCGCGCCGGGTCACCGGCGAGTACAGCTGGCCGTCGTCGAACATCGGACCCCACCTCCTCGTGTGATCGAGGTCACCACGAGAACACGTCCCGCGGCTCAGGCCAACCGGTGCCGCTCGGCCTGCGCATTCGGGCCACAGATCGACCAGCGGTATGCCGCGTAGCTGTGCACTCTGCCCAGCCGCACGGCATACCGACCGGTCTCCCCGCTCCTCGCCCGCTCGGCGCGCACACCGCCCCGCCCGGCGACCTCGAGTCCCGCACCGGTTGCCCACGCTCCCGCCCGCAGGGTTGGCTTGCCTGACGCGTCACTCAACGAGGAGGAAGCCCCGTGTCGGAGGAGAACCTGACGAGCCGGCTGCACGGCCAGTCGCTCGCCCCGAGCCCCCAGTTCGCCGCGCAGGCGGTGGGCCAGGCGTCGCTCTACGACGAGGCGGCGACCGACTTCGAGGGCTTCTGGGCCCGGCAGGCGCGCCAGCGCGTCACCTGGGCGACGGACTTCGAGCAGGTGCTCGACTGGAGCGGCGCCCCCTTCGCCAAGTGGTTCGTCGGCGGCGAGCTCAACGTCGCGGTCAACTGCGTCGACCGGCACGTTGAGGCCGGGAACGGCGACCGAGTGGCCCTGCACTTCGAGGGCGAGGGTGGCGACACCCGGACCGTCACCTACGCCAACCTGCTGCGCGCGGTGAGCAAGACGGCGAACGCCCTGGAGTCGCTCGGCATCGGCCAGGGCGACACGGTGGCCATCTACATGCCGATGATCCCGGAGACCGTCTTCACCATGCTGGCGTGCGCCCGCCTCGGCGCCCCCCACTCGGTGATCTTCGGTGGTTTCTCGGCCGAGGCGCTGCACACCCGCATCGACGACGCCCAGTGCAAGGTCGTCGTGACCGCCGACGGCCAGTTCCGCCGCGGCAAGGCCTCCCCCCTCAAGCAGGCCGTCGACGAGGCGCTCACCCGCGACAACCCGGTCCAGAAGATGCTCGTCGTCCGCCGCACCGGCACCGACGTCGCGTGGACGGAGGGCCGGGACGTCTGGTGGCACGACGTCGTCGACGCCCAGCCCGACACCCACGAGCCGCAGGCCTTCGACAGCGAGCACCCGCTCTTCATCCTCTACACCAGCGGCACGACGGGGAAGCCCAAGGGCATCTTCCACACCACGGGCGGCTACCTCACCCAGGCGGCCTACACCAACGCGGTCGTGCACGACCTGCACCCGGAGAGCGACGTCTACTGGTGCACGGCGGACGTCGGCTGGGTGACCGGTCACAGCTACATCGTCTACGGGCCACTCGCCAACGGCGCGACGCAGGTGCTCTACGAGGGCACCCCGGACACCCCGCACCAGGGCCGCTGGTGGGAGATCGTGCAGAAGTACGGCGTGACGATCCTCTACACCGCCCCCACCGCGATCCGCACCTTCATGAAGTGGGGTGACGAGATCCCCGCGAAGTTCGACATGTCGTCGCTGCGGGTGCTCGGTTCGGTGGGCGAGCCGATCAACCCCGAGGCGTGGCTCTGGTACCGCGAGAACATCGGCGGGCACCGGTGCCCGATCGTCGACACCTGGTGGCAGACCGAGACCGGCGGCATCATGATCAGCCCGCTGCCCGGCGTGACCGACCTCGAGCCGGGGTCCGCGCAGCGCCCGGTGCCCGGGGTCAGCGCCGAGATCCTCGACGACGAGGGCCAGCCGCTGCACGAGCCGGAGAAGGTCGGCTACCTCGTCCTGACCAAGCCGTGGCCGGCGATGCTGCGCGGCATCTGGGGCGACCCGGAGCGCTACCGCGACACCTACTGGAGCCGGTTCGGGCCCGAGTACTACTTCGCCGGCGACGGGGCGAAGTACGACGCCAAGGGCAACATCTGGCTGCTCGGCCGCGTCGACGACGTCATGAACGTCTCCGGCCACCGCCTCTCCACCACCGAGATCGAGTCGGCCCTGGTCTCCCACCCCAAGGTCGCCGAGGCGGCCGTGGTGGGCGCCAGCGACGAGATCACCGGGCAGGCGGTGTGCGCCTTCGTCATCCTCCGCGAGGAGGCGGTCGCCGAGGCGGACGAGCCCGGCGAGGGCACCGACCTGGTGCAGGAGCTGCGCAACCACGTCGCGGAGGAGATCGGCCCGATCGCCAAGCCCCGGCAGATCATGATCGTGGCCGAGCTGCCCAAGACCCGCTCCGGCAAGATCATGCGGCGGCTCCTCAAGGACGTCGCCGAGCACCGGGACATCGGCGACGTCACGACCCTCGCCGACTCCTCGGTGATGAGCCAGATCGCGGCCGGCCTGGAGTCCAGCACCAGCTGAGGGTCCCGCCGGGCTGGGGTCGGGCAGGGGTGCGGGCACGGGGCGACTGCCCCGGCCCCACCCCATCGGTGGGGCGGCTAGGGTGACGTCACAAGGGTGAGCCGGGAAGCCTGGTCGGCGGCGTGTGGGCGTGCCCGGACGCCGAGCCAGCACGAGAGGCGGCCACCCGTGACCTCGCCACCCCCGACCTCGTCACCCCCGACCCGCGACCCCCTCTTCCGCCGGCCCTCGTGGGCGGAGTCGCAGTTCCTCGCGAACGCGCTGCGGACCGAGACCATCGGCGGGGCCCTCCTGCTCGCCGCCGCCGTCATCGCGCTGACGTGGGCGAACTCCCCGTGGGGGGACGCCTACTTCGCCTTACGGGACACCGTCGTGGGCATCGAGTGGGGGCACCTCGACCTCACCCTCGGCCAGTGGGCGGGGGACGGCCTGCTCGCCATCTTCTTCTTCGTCGCCGGGCTCGAGGTCAAGCGCGAGTTCCTCGTCGGGGACCTGCGCACCCCCGCGCGCGCCGCCGTCCCGGTGGTGGCCGCCGTCGGCGGGGTCGTCGTCCCCGCCCTGTTCTACGTCGCGACCGTGACCGTCCTGGACGCCGGTGACGGCGCCCTGCGCGGGTGGGCCATCCCCACGGCGACCGACATCGCCTTCGCCCTCGCGGTGCTCGCGGTGCTCGGCTCGTACCTGCCCTCGGGAATGCGCTCCTTCCTGCTCACCCTGGCGGTGGTCGACGACCTCATCGCCATCACCATCATCGCGATCTTCTACACCGAGGACCTGTCGGTCGCACCCCTCCTCCTGGCGCTGCTCCCGCTGGGGGCGTTCGCCACCCTGGTGCAGCGGAGGATCACGCGCGGCTGGCTGCTCCTCCCGCTGGCCGCCCTCACCTGGGGGCTGGTCCACGCCTCCGGCGTCCACGCCACGGTGGCCGGCGTGCTCCTGGGCCTCGTCGTCCCGGTGTGCACCCGCAAGCGCGGGGTCCCATCGGTCAGTGACCACTCCGCCGGCACCGACGTCGCCGAACGCTTCGAGCACCGCATGCGCCCGGTGGCCGCCGGCTTCGCCGTGCCGGTCTTCGCCTTCTTCGCGTCAGGAGTGGCGGTCGTCGGAGGGGGCTTCGGGAGCGCCGCGCGTGACCCCGCGGCGGTGGGCGTCGTCCTCGGGCTCGTCGTCGGCAAGCTCGTCGGCGTGCTCGGCAGCACCTGGCTCATGGCCCGCTTCACCCGGGCCGAGCTCGACGACGACCTCGCCTGGAGTGACGTCGTCGGCCTCTCCCTGCTCACCGGCGTCGGGTTCACGGTCTCGCTCCTGGTGGGCGAGCTCGCCTTCGGCACCGGCACACCGCAGGAGGACCACGTCAAGGTCGCCGTCCTGGTCGGCTCGGTCGTCTCGGCGGCGCTCGCGGCCGTGGTGCTCCGCCGGCGCAACGCGGTCTACCGACGCATCGCCGAGCGCGAGAGCCTCGACGCCGACGGGGACGGCGTGCCGGACGTGTATGCCGTGGAGTCCGCCCGGCGCTCCGGCCGGACTCCGCCGCCGGCGCCGTCGGCGTAGCGCCCCCCGCCCGCGCGCGCACGATAGGGTCCGAGCAGCGGGCGGCGCCCCTGGCCGCCCACGTCCGACGTGAAGGACCGGTGGAACACATGGCAACCGAAGGCGGCATCCCCGAGCGGACGATCGGGCAGCTGGTCTCTGACCTCACCCGCGACGTGGAGGGGATCGTCCGCAGCAACGTCGCCCTGGCCAAGGCGGAGGTCACCGGTGGGGCCAAGATCATGGGCAAGGGCGTCGGCATGCTCGCCGCCGCCGGCGTCCTCGGGCTCATCGGCTTCGTGTTCCTGCTGCACACGGCGGCCCGGGCGATCGCCCTGGCGCTGCCGCTGTGGGCCGGCTACCTCATCGTCGCGGTCGTGGTGCTCATCGTCGCCGGCATCCTCGGGCTGCTGGGCAAGAAGTCCCTGGACAAGGCGCAGCCCTCGCCCAACCGGGCGATCGCCGAGAGCAAGCAGACGCTCGCCGTGATCAAGCCGGCCGGCAAGGGACACGCGCCGGACGTGGGCAGCGCCAGCGCGGCCACCGTGCCCGACGTGCCCGACCTGCCCACCGCGCCGGCCGCGCCGGCCGCGCCGGCCGCCAGCGTGGACGTCACCGGTGGCCGCAGCACCACGACCGCCTCGGCCTGACCGGTCGCGGCGGCCTGAACCCCGCGTCGCGCGGCGTTGACCGCCGGCGGCGCCGGGGCCCTTGACCGCCATCCCACCGCGGCCCTTGACTGCTACCCCACCGAGCAGGGCCCGGTGGACACCCCCGAGGTGGCTGAGACCCCCGCGTCGATGACCGGGCGGGCCTCGTCCAACGTCAGCGCGTAGCCGGTCTCAGGGTCGTCCAGGGAGGCCGCGAAGACCACCCCCACGACGCGGCCGGACAGGTCGAGCACGGGGCCACCGGAGTTGCCGGGACGCACCTCGGCGCGCAGCGAGTAGATCTCCCGCACCGGGCCGGTCCGGCCGTAGATGTCGTCCCCCCGGGCCCGCAGCGTGCCGCGGACGCGCGCCGGTGTCACGGTGTACGGCCCGGCGAGCGGGAAGCCGGCGACCGCGGCCTCCTCACCGGCCCCCAGGTCGGCCCCCTCGGGCAGGGCCGAGGCCGGGAGTCCGGGCACGGCGAGCACCGCGAGGTCCCGGCGTGGGTCGAAGGCGACGACCTCCGCCTCGCGAGCCCGGCCGGTCCCGCCGACCCTGACCACGAGGGCGGTGGTCCCCGCGACCACGTGGGCGTTGGTGACGACCCGTTCCGGCGCCGTCACCCACCCGGTGCCGGCCAGCTGCTCGCCGCAGGAGGGGGCGGTGCCCGTGACGGCGACGACCGACCGCGCCGCGGCCTGGACTCCCGCGCTCTGGGCGGCCGCCGAGCCCGGGGCCGGCACCGGCCGGATCGGCTCGGGCCCGGCGTCGGCGAAGACCCGCGGGAACCCGTGCTCCTGCATGGCCCGGCTGACCCCGGCCACGAGGTCCGACGTGCCCTCCGGCACCACCGTGTCGATGGCCCGGACCACCCGGGAGTCGACCACGGCGCGCGACGCCGAGGTGAGCGCACTGCCCCGCACCGCGTCGGCGACGAACCACACCAGCAGCGACGCCACCGTCAGCACCGTCACGGCGCCGAGCGCCCCGTCGACGGCCTGCGCGAACGGTCGCCGGACCCGCGCCCGGGCCGCCTCGCCGACCGCCCCACCGAGGGCCTGCCCGAGCGTGGCCACCAGGAGCACCGCGAGGACGAGCACGACGGCCCGCAGCGCCGGCACCGAGTCCAGGACCTCCCACCGGGTGACCAGGGACGGCAGGGCCCACACGGCCAGCGCCGCACCGGCCAGGAAGCCTCCCAGCGAGAAGGCCGACGCGAGGAACCCACGACGCCAGCCGTGCCCGGCATACAGGGCGAGGACGAGCAGGAGCGCGACGTCCAGCCAGGGCACCTGGCTCACCGCGCGTGCCGCATCCAGGCGGTGAGGATGTGCTCGGGGATCTCCCGCTCCAGGGCCGGGTCCCACGCGGTCGCGATGCCGGCCAGCTCGAAGAGGGTGCTGAGCAGCAGCGCCGTGAAGCCCCAGACGAACATGCCGCCGGCGTCGAAGGCGGGGCCGCGGTAGCCGGCCGGGTGGGTGGCCGTGAAGCGCTGCCTGGGGTCGAGGAGGTCGGCCACCGGCACTCGCGCCACCGCGGCCACCTCCGCCGCGTCCACCGGGCCCACGGGCACGGGCGCCGCCCACCACGCCAGCACGGGGGTGACGACGTTGCTGCTCGGGGCGAGGAAGAGGTCCGGCAGCGTGAGCACGACGTCCACCCCGGACGGGTCGAGGCCGACCTCCTCCTGCCCCTCGCGCAGAGCGGCGGCGACCGGCCCGTCGTCCTCGGAATCCACCGACCCGCCGGGAAAGGACACCTGCCCCGGGTGGGCGCGCAGCGACAGCGCCCGCTCGGTGAGCAGCACGTCCTCGCCGCCGCCCCCGGCCGGGCCGAAGAGCATGAGCACCGCGGACCGCCGGAGCCCCTCCGGCGGCGGGGACGGTGGGGCGAAGCGGCGGAAGTACTCCGGGAGGTGCTCGCCGCCGAGCTCGCGGGCGACCCGCGCCATCCACTCGGGGCGGCCGGCACCCTCTCCCGCGCTCCTCACCCCTGGCCGGTCCCGGTCCCGCCCCGGCGAGCGGCTCACCGCGTCACCTCCACCGGGCGCCGGTCCTTGACGAGGGCTGCCGCGGCCTGCGGGTCGGTCTCGCCCGTGCCGTAGGACGGGCACCACCGGGCCACCGCGCAGGCCCCGCACGCCGGGCGGCGCGCGTGGCAGGTGCGCCGCCCGTGGAAGATCAGGGTGTGGCTGAGGAGCAGCCGGTCCTTGCGGGTGAACAGCCCCAGCAGCGCCTGCTCGACCTTGACCGGGTCGCTCTCCTGCGTCCACCCCAGGCGCCGCGACAGCCGCAGCACGTGGGTGTCGACGGCGACGGCCGGCACCCCGAAGGCGTCGACCAGCACGACGTTGGCGGTCTTGCGGCCCACGCCGGGAAGCGTGACCAGGTCCTGGAGGCGGGACGGCACCTCGCCACCGAAGCGCTCCACGAGCGCGGCCGCGAGCCCGCGCACCGCCTCGGTCTTGGCCCGGAAGAAGCCGGTCGGCCGCAGCACCGCCTCCATCTCGGCCCGGTCCGCGGCGGCGAGGTCGGCCGCGGTCGGCCACCGCTCGAACAGTCGCGGCGTCACGGTGTTGACCATGGCGTCGGTGGTCTGCGCGGAGAGGACCGTGGCGACGAGCAGCTGCAGCGGCGAGCCGAAGTCCAGCTCGCAGCAGGCGTCGGGGTAGCGCTCGCGGAGCACCCGGTTGATGCGGCGGGCCCGGCGGGTGCGCGCGAGCGGGGACTCCACGGCATGACCGCTCTCGGCTCCGGCTGACACGGCGCCAGACTACGTGGCGCCGACCGGGCGACCGACCGCCTCTCTGGCACACTGTGAGACGTGGATCACGACGTCGTGCGCAAGGCTCCCCTGTTCGCGGCCCTGGACGAGGAGTCGGCGGCGTCGCTCATCGCGTCGATGAGTCGGAGCCACATGGAGCGCGGCGACATCCTCTTCCACGAGGGCGACCAGGGCGACCGCCTCTACGTCATCGCCGAGGGCAAGATCAAGCTGGGCCGGACCAGCCCCGACGGCCGGGAGAACCTCCTCGCCATCCTCGGGCCCGGTGAGATGTTCGGCGAGCTCAGTCTCTTCGACCCCGGCCCCCGCACCGCCACCGCGACGGCGGTCGCCGAGACCCAGGTCCTCGCGCTCGGCAACGACGAGCTCAAGGACTACCTCGCCTCCCGCCCGGGCGTGGCCACCACCCTGCTCGCGGCGCTGGCCCGCCGGCTGCGCCGCACCAACGAGTCGCTGGCCGACCTGGTCTTCACCGACGTGCCCGGCCGGGTGGCCAAGGCCCTGCTCGACCTCTCCGACCGCTTCGGGCGGCCGGTCGAGGACGGCGTCATGGTCTCCCACGACCTCACCCAGGAGGAGCTGGCCCAGCTCGTCGGGGCCTCCCGGGAGACGGTCAACAAGGCGCTCGCCGACTTCGTCACCCGCGGCTGGCTCAAGCTGGAGGCGCGGGCGGTGCTGCTCCACGACCTGGAGCGGCTGCGCCGCCGAGCGCGCTGAGATACCGCACCTGGGCGCGGATGCTCAGCCGGGCCGCCGGCCAGACCTCGTGCGGCACCTCCGCGTAGACCCGCCGCAGCACCCCCTCCACCGGGTCGTCCTCGCGTGCCGCGCCGTCGGCGAGCGCCTGCCGCACCTGCTCGAGGCGCTCGCGCCGGTGCACCCGGTAGTACGCCACCATCGCCGCCGCGTCCGGCACGACGGGGCCGTGGCCCGGGAGGATCGTGGTGACCTCCCCGCCGCCCGTCAGGACCGCGAGGCGGTCCAGGGACGCCAGGTATGCCGTGAGCTCACCGTCCGGATGCGCCACCACCGTGGTGCCCCGGCCCAGGACCGTGTCGCCGGTGAGCAGGGCGGAGTCCCCCGTCAGGGCGAAGGAGATGGAGTCGGAGGTGTGACCGGGCGTGGCGACGACCCGCACCGAGAGCCCCCCGGCCCGCACCACGTCGCCGTCGGCGAGGTCGTCGTGGCCCGGGCCGACCGCGGTGACGGGCGCGCCGGTCAGCTCGGCGAGCCGCGGGGCGCCCTCCGCGTGGTCGAGGTGGGCGTGGCTCAGCACGACCAGCACCACCCGGGCCCCGAACGACTCGACCGTCTCGACGACCCGCCGCAGGTGTCCCTCGTGCGCGGGCCCGGGGTCGAGGACCACCGCCTCGGTCGAGCCGGGCTCGAGCAGCACCCAGGTGTTGGTGCCGTCGAGGGTCATCGGCCCCGGGTTCGGCGCGAGCACGCAGGTGGCCCGGTCCGTGACCGGCCCGCCCGACCACGGCGCCGTCACCGACGGCGGCGGGCTGGCGGTCACCCGAGCTCCGAGCGGACGACGTAGCCGGCGTCGGTCCGCACCAGCTCCGGCAGCACCCGGACGACGACCGGGTCCTCGGCGAGGTAGGACCCCACCGAGGCGTGCGAGGCGAGGACCTCCAGCGTGACGACGGTCGGGGGGAGCATGAGCGCCTCCCCACGGGCCGCCTCGTCGAGCAGGACCTGCGGGCGCACCCAGCGCACGAGGTCGGCCTCGGTGGTCTCACCGTCGGGGTGCTGGCCCTGCGGGACGCCGGCCGCGAGGAAGCGGGTGTCGTAGCGGCGCGGCTCGAACTCCGGGGTCACCCAGTGCGCCTTGTAGCGGAGCAGGTCCGAGCGCAGGGTCAGCCGGTGCTCGGCGAGGACCCCGGTCAGCGTGCGGCGCCGACCGACCAGGTCCTCGCGGAGCGCGCCCGCCGAGCCGGCCGGCGCGCCCACCGCGCCCGAGCCCGGGCGCTCGCCCGCGAGCAGCACCCCGCACTCCTCGAACGCCTCCCGCACGGCGGCGGCCACCAGGCCTCGTGCGGTCCCCGGGTCGGTGTCCAGGCGGCGTCCCCACTCCTGCACGGAGGGGCCGGCCCAGGGCAGCCTCGGGTCGGCGTCACCCGGCTCGACCGCCCCACCGGGGTAGACGTACGTGGACGCGGCGAACGCCATCGTCCCCACCCGCCGCTGGACGAAGACCTCGGGCCCGCCGGCGGCGTCGCGGACGAGCAGGATCGTCGCGGCCGGCCGCGGCTCCGCGACCGCCGCGGGGGCGGCCAGCCAGTCGCGGGCCCGCTGCTCGAGGACCGGGTTGGCGGCGGCAGCGAAGTCGCGGATCACGGCCGCCCGCTCAGTCGGCGACGTGGACGACGACCTCGACCTCGACGGGGGCGTCGAGCGGGAGCACGGCCACCCCCACCGCCGACCGCGCGTGGACGCCCTTGTCCCCGAAGGCCGCCACGAAGAGCTCGCTCGCGCCGTTGACGACGCCCGGCTGGCCGGTGAACGAGGGGTCGCTGGCGACGAAACCGACGACCTTGACCACCCGCTCCACCCGCTCGAGGTCCCCGACCACCGACCTCACCGCCGCGATGGCGTTCAGGGCACACACCTGCGCGAGCTCCCTGGCCCGCTCCGGGGTCACGAGGCCATCACCGTGGCCGACCTTGCCCACGGCGGCCAGCGTGCCGCCGACCATGGGGAGCTGACCGGAGGTGTGGACCCGCGAGCCGTCCAGCACCGCCGGCACGTAGGCCGCCACCGGCGCCGCAACCTCGGGAACGGCCAGCCCGAGCTCGGCGAGCCGGTCCTCCACCGCACCCACGTCAGGACCTGGGCCGCTTGAGGTAGGCGACGAGGTTGCCGCCGTCGCCGCTGAGGACCGTCACCAGCTCCCAGCCGTCCTCACCCCACTGGTCGAGGATCTGCTTGGTCGCATGGACGATGAGCGGCACGGTCGCGTACTCCCACTTCTGCATGGCGGCCACTGTAGCCGTGCCCCCGGACCCCGGCCGTGGGCGGGAATCGCCCGCTCACGGCCCATGGGGCCGCCGTCGAGGTGCGTGACGTCGGCCACACGGGAGCGGTCGACACGGGTGGGCACCCGGCATACGGGGAAGGAGCGTGTGTGCCCCTCACACACGGACCCGACCCTAGGCTGGGAGCCATGCCCGACCCGTCGCTCGCGAGCACCTTCGAGAACGCCAGGCTGCACGTCGTCACCGGCAAGGGCGGGGTCGGCAAGACCACGGTCGCCGCATCGCTGGCCCTGGCGCTGGCCGGCAGCGGCAAGCGGGTGCTCATCGCCGAGGTCGAGGGTCGGCAGGGCATCTCGCAGACCTTCGACGTGCCGCCCATCGGCGAGGAGGTGCGGCTGGTCAGCCACCCGTCGGGCGGTGAGCTCTGGGGGCTGTCGGTGGACGCCAAGGCCGCGCTGATGGAGTACCTCAGCATCTTCTACAAGCTCGGGCGCGCCGGCGCGGCACTGGAGAAGGTCGGCGCCGTCGACTTCGCGACCACGGTCGCTCCCGGCGTGCGGGACGTCCTGCTCATCGGCAAGGTCTACGAGGCCGCGGGGCGCACCACCGGCGGGCGGCGCAACTCCCACCTGGTCTACGACGACGTGGTGCTCGACGCCCCGCCGACCGGGCGCGCGGTGCGGTTCCTCAACGTCAACGCCGAGGTCGCGGACCTCGCCCGGGTCGGCCCGATCCGGGCGCAGGCGGACTCCATCACCCGCATGCTGCGGGACCGGCGCACGCTGGTCCACATGGTCACCCTGCTGGAGGAGATGCCGGTCCAGGAGAGCGTCGACGCCCTGCCCGAGCTGCGCCGGGTGCACCTCAACCTGGGCTGCCTCGTCGTCAACCAGGTGCGCGAGCCGCTCCTGACGCCCGAGCAGGAGAAGGAGCTGCTGGCGCCGGGCGCGGTGGAGGGCACGGGCCCGCTCGCGGACCGCACGCGGGGGGCGCTCGAGCGGGCGGGCGTGCGGGTCACCGGGCCGATGGTGCGCGGGCTTCTCGCCGAGGGCCGGGCGCACGCCGAGCGGGTGGCGCTGGAGTCGGAGATGTCGGCCGAGATCGACGCGGCCGGGCTGCCGGTGCTGCGGCTGCCCGCGCTCGCGGACGGCATCGAGGAGGGCGGCATCGCCGTCCTCGCCGACGAGATGTGCCGGCAGGGGGTCCGGTGAGCGCCCGGGCGGCCGTCGGGGCCGCCCCCCGGCTCGACGTCGACGCCCTGCTCGCCGACCGGTCGATCGGCATCATCGTGTGCTGCGGCGCCGGCGGGGTGGGGAAGACCACGACCGCGGCCGCCCTGGGGGTGCGGGCCGCCGAGGCGGGGCGCCGCGTCGTGGTCCTCACCATCGACCCGGCTCGCCGGCTGGCGCAGTCCATGGGACTGCACGAGCTCGACAACACCCCCCGGCCGGTGTCGGGGGTCGACGTCTCCTCGGGTGGGTCGCTCGACGCGATGATGCTCGACATGAAGCGCACCTTCGACGAGGTCGTCGAGTCCCATGCGACCCCGGAGAAGGCCGCCCAGATCCTCGCCAACCCCTTCTACCAGGCGGTGTCCAGCTCCTTCGCGGGCACGCAGGAGTACATGGCGATGGAGAAGCTCGGGCAGCTGCACGCGCAGGCGCTGCGCGAGGACACCTGGGACCTCGTCGTCGTCGACACCCCGCCGTCCCGCTCGGCCCTGGACTTCCTCGACGCCCCGAAGCGGCTGGGGTCCTTCCTGGACGGGCGCTTCATCCGCCTGCTGACCGGCCCCGCGCGGGTCGGCGGCCGCGCCTACCTCAAGGTCTTCACCGGCACGGTGTCGCTGGCCGTCAACACCATGGGCAGGGTCCTGGGCGGGCAGCTGCTCACCGACGTGCAGACCTTCGTCGCCGCGCTCGACACGATGTTCGGCGGGTTCCGCGAGCGGGCCGACGTCACGTACGCGCTGCTCAAGCAGCCGGCCACGGCCTTCGTCGTGGTGGCCGCGCCGGAGCGGGACGCGCTGCGCGAGGCGACCTACTTCGTCGACCGGCTCGCGGCCGAACGGATGCCGCTGGCCGGGCTCGTGGTCAACCGCCTCCAGTCGGTGGCGGCGGCCGGGCTGACCGGGTCACGGGCGGCCGCCGCCGCGGAGGTGCTGGAGGACGCCAGTGCCGGTGCCGGTGCCGGTGCCGAGGACGACCTGGCGGTGTCGCTGCTGCGGCTGCACGTGGACGTGACGGCCACCGCGTCGCGTCAGCGGGCGCACACCGCGCGGTTCCTGGCGGCGCACCCGTCGGTCCCGGTCGTCGAGGTCCCGGCCGCCGCCACCGACATCCACGACCTGGACGGCCTTCGGGAGGTCGGCACCGCCCTCGCCGGCTAGCGGGTCACGCCTCCGCGGCGCCGCCGGGTGGCGCCAGCCGGCGAACGGCCGGCGCAGGGGTCAGCCAGGCGCCCACCGTGCTCCGACGAACCACCGCCGCCCGGCGCCGTCGGCGAGGCCGGTGAGCGTGGCGACGTCGAGCAGCTGCGGGTCGACTCTCTCGCGGCGTACCGCGCTGCCCGCCAAGTCGGCACGGGAGACGACGACGTGCTGCGTCGGGTGAGGGCCCGCACGTCGTCGCCGTCGACGACGGCGCGCCCGTTGGCCGGGCCCCGCGGACAGGACGAAGACGACGAGGGAAGCCGCGAGGAAGCCCCGGCTCACCGGCTGAGCCTAGTGAGGGCCCGACCGAGGCTCTCGGTCGCACGAGCGGTGCCGGGACGTCGGTGCGTCACCGATGGCCGGGCCGCCGGTCGGCAAGAGCGCGCCGGCACGGGGGCCGGCGGGCCGGGGATCGCCCGTCAGACGGCGACCTGGCCGGCCGTGGCCTTGGCGGAGCACAGCACGGAGGCCCAGGACGCGACGTCCGGGCGCCGACGAAGGAGCGCGCGGCGCTCCCGCTCGGTCATCCCGCCCCACACCCCGAACTCGGTGCGGTTGTCGAGCGCGTCCGCGAGGCACTCGGCGACGACCGGGCACGCCTTGCAGATCAGCTTGGCGGTCCGCTGCGCCTTGCCCTGGACGAACAGCGCGTCGGGGTCGCTGCCGGTGCAGGCCCCCTGCGACGGCCAGTCGGTGATCCACGCCGGGGCGGGTGCAGTAGTCGGGGCCAGCGTCATGGTGTCGCTTTCGTCGTCCGGGCGTGCCGGGATGCGTCCCGGATGGGGCGTTCCCACGCCCTAGACGATAGGAAGCGAGCCACCCGTGGCGCCATGGCTCTTTGTGGTGGTTCCGCCATGACCTGAAAAGACTAGTAAACCAGTGCCCACCACAGCCAGACAGCGGCACCAACGGTCACACTGGCACCACGGGTAACAGCGGCGCTGACCGGATGCCCAAGGTCCACCGGTTACCCTTGCCCCCATGAGAGGCCTGAAGACGCTCCCCAACGTGCTGCGGCTGTTCGTGGGGCTCGTCGTCCTCAGCGCGGTGATGGGCCTGCTGGTGGCCGGCCTCGCCATTCCGGCGGTCGGGGCCATGGGCGCCGCCACGACCAACGGCGTGAAGGCGTTCAACGACCTTCCGAGCGAGTTCGACGTCTCCCCCCTGGCCCAGCAGTCCCGGATCCTCGACGCGAACGGCGGCCTGATCGCCAACCCCTACGACGAGAACCGCATCATCGTCCCCCTGAGCCGCATCTCGCCGTGGATGCAGAAGGCGCAGATCGCCATCGAGGACAGCCGCTTCTACGAGCACGGCGGCCTCGACGTCCGCGGCTTCACCCGCGCCTTCGTCTCCAACCTCGGCGGCGGCGCCACCCAGGGCGCCTCGACGCTCACCCAGCAGTACGTCAAGATCACCCTGCAGGAGAACGCGATCCGGCGCGACGACCAGGAGGCCGCGAAGGCGGCGGTCGAGAAGACCTACACGCGCAAGGTGCAGGAACTCAAGTACGCCCTCGACGTGGAGCGGAACTACACCAAGGACCAGATCCTCGGCGGCTATCTCAACCTCGTCTACTACGGCGACCAGGCCTACGGCGTGGAGGCGGCCGCCCTGAACTACTTCGGGGTCCCGGCGAGCAAGCTCAACCTCGCCCAGTCCGCGACGCTCGCCGGCATCGTCCAGCAGCCCACGGCCTTCAACCCGGTGACCAACCCGAAGGCCGCGCAGGCCCGGCGTGACATCGTGCTCGACCGGATGCAGGCACTCGGGACGGCGACGCCGCAGCAGGTGGCGGCGGCCAAGAAGACCTCGGTGACGTCGATGCTGCAGAAGAAGCCGGCCAAGGGCGTCTGCCAGCGGTCCCCGGACCCCTACTTCTGCGCGTACACGCTGCAGTGGCTGCAGACCAGCCCGCACATGGCGGTGCTGGGCAAGACCCCGGCGGAGCGGCTGAAGAACATCAACCAGGGCGGCCTGACCATCCGCACGACCCTGGACCCCACGCTGCAGAAGAAGACGCTGCGCGAGCTCACCAAGGCCGTGCCGATCGGCAACAAGAGCAACCTCGGTGCGGCATCGACCGTGATCGAGCCGGGCACCGGCAAGGTGCTCGCGATGGCGCAGGCGTCCAGCTTCGAGAAGATGCAGGTCAACTGGAACGCCGACCAGAAGTACGGAGGCGGCCCCTACGGGTACCAGTTCGGGTCGACGGCGAAGGTCTACGCGCTCGTCACCGCGTTGGAGCGCGGCATGTCGCTTCGCTCCTCGATCTACGCGCCGACGGCGAGCCCCACGCAGCCGCACTACTTCAGCCCCCGCTCGATGCACGACGAGTGCAAGGCCGGGAAGCCGTGGCCGGTGGAGAACGACTACTCCATCGGCGGCAACATCCCGCTGCAGAAGGCGATCTCGCAGTCGATCAACACCGCGTTCGCCAACCTGGTGATCACGCTGGGCGGCTGCGACGTGCGCGAGACCATGACCCGGATGGGCCTGCACGCCAGCAACGGTCAGCCGGTCGACAAGAACATCTCGTCCATCACCCTCGGCGCCGCGACGACCACCCCCATGACGATCGCCTCGTCGTACGCCACCCTCGCCGCCCGTGGCAAGTGGTGCGAGCCCTTCCCGGTGGCCTCCATCACGACCTCCGACAAGAAGGCCGTCAAGATCCCGACCGCCAACTGCAAGCAGGTTGTGGACCCACAGGTCGCCGACGGGGTCAACCGCCTTCTCGAGGGGCCGCTGAAGAACGGCACGGCGGCCGGCCGCTGGAACTTCTCCGACGGGGACGCCGCCGGCAAGACCGGCACCACCGACCACCACAACCAGTCCTGGTTCGTCGGTTACACCCCGCAGCGTTCCGCCGCGGTCTGGGTCGGCAACGTCAAGGTCACGCGCGAGGGCTCCAACCAGCCACGGACGCTCAACGGCAAGTGCTTCGGGGAGTATGGCTGTAAGGGACAGGTCTTCGGCGGCACCGTGGCCGCGCCGGTGTGGCAGAAGGTCATGGTGGCGGCCATGAGCGGCCTCCCCGACAAGCAGTTCAAGGCACCGTCGTCGAAGATCAGCAAGGGCGACTACGTCGACCTCCCCGATGTCGTGGGCCGGAGCGTCGAGTCCGCGAAGAAGTCCCTTCGGGAGGCCGGGTTCTCCGCCTACGTCGCCGGCCGCGTCAACAGCCGCGTGAGCGCCGGCCGGGTGGCGGGCACCGACCCCTCGGGCGAGGCGCTGCGCAAGTCCTCGGTCGGGATCCTGGTCTCCACCGGCTACGTCCCCCCCGTGGTGAGGAAGCCGGTGGCCAAGCCCAAGCCCAAGCCGACGTCCGCGCCGAAGAAGACGACCCCCGCGCCGAAGAAGACCGCCGCGAAGCCCAAGGCACCAGCCGCGCCGAAGCCGCCCAAGCCCACCGCGACGCCGTAGGGCCGGGCGCGGCGCCGGCCGGTGCTCAGCCGGCCAGGGCGGCGCGCACCGCGGCGACCACCCGCCCGCCGTCGGCGCGGCCGGCGACCTGCGCCTGGGCCACCTTCATCACCCGGCCCAGGTCCGGCATACCGGTGGCTCCGGTCTCGGCCACCGCGCGGGTGACGATCCCGGCGAGCTCGGCGTCGCCGAGCTCGGCCGGCAGGTAGGTCGAGAGGACCACCAGCTCGGCCTCCTCGCGCTCGGCCAGCTCGAGGCGGCCGGCCCCGGTGTATGCCGTTGCCGCCTCCCTGCGCTTCTTGGCCTCCTTGCGGATGACGGCGAGCACCTCGTCCTCGCCGAGCCGGCGTGCCTCCCGGCCCGCGACCTCGGCGTTCGTGACCGAGGTGAGGACCATCCGCAGGGTGCCCGAGCGGACGGTGTCGTGCGCGCGCATCGCGTCGTGCAGGTCGGACTGGATCCTCGCCTTCAGGCCGGTGTCGGTCATGCGCCCAGTCTCCCCCCGGGCCGGCCGACCGGCCGCGATTTCGGCGCGCGGCGGGGGGTGCGGGAGGATACGCGGATGACCTCCGTGCGCCGCTCCGTGCTCGCACCGCTCGGCGGGGTGGCCGCAGCCGGTGTCGCGGGTGTCGCGTACGCGGGGCTGGTCGAGCGGAACCTGTTCACCCTTCGGCGGGTCGCGGTTCCGGTGCTGCCGGAGGGGACGCGCCCGCTGCGGGTGCTGCAGGTGAGCGACCTGCACCTCGTCCCGCGTCAGGAGCGCAGGGTCGCCTGGGTGCGCGGGCTCGCCGCGCTCGAGCCCGACCTCGTCGTGAACACCGGCGACAACCTCGCGGCGATGGACGCCGTGCCGGCAGCGCTGCGCGCCATGGAGCCGCTGCTGGAGCGGCCGGGCGTGTTCGTGCTCGGGTCGAACGACTACTACGCGCCGACCCTGAAGAACCCCGCGCGCTACCTCGCCCCGAGCTACCGCGACGCGCCTCCCGACCGGCAGGGCCTGCCGGTCGGAGAGCTCGTCGCCGGGCTGCGGGAGGGAGGGTGGGTCGACCTCGACAACGCCAGGACGCGCCTGGACGTCGCCGGGGTTCCCCTGGAGCTGGTCGGCGTGGACGACCCGCACATCGACCGGGACCGGTATGCCGTGGTGTCGGCTCCCGCTGCCGACGACGTCGCGCTGACGGTCGGGGTCGTGCACGCCCCCTACCAGCGGGTGCTCGACGCCATGACCGCCGACGGGGCGCGGCTGGTGGTCGCCGGACACACCCACGGCGGCCAGCTGGCCCTGCCGGCGCTCGGCGCCCTGGTGACGAACTGCGACCTGCCGACCGACCGGGCCAAGGGGCTGTCCCGGTGGTGGCCCGGCGCCGGGGTGGGGACCCACTCCCGTTGGGTGCCGCAGCGCTGGCCCCGGCGCCGCGGGCCGGCCGGCGCGCCGCGCCGTCCCGCGGGCGACGCCGGAGGGGCGATGTCGGCCGGAGCGCAGGATGCGGCATACCTGCACGTGTCGGCGGGGTTGGGCACCTCGCCCTACGCGCCGGTGCGCTTCGCCTGCCGCCCCGAGGCGACGCTGCTGACGCTGGTCCCACCGGGGCACTGAGGCACTGCCCGGGTCGACAGCGGGGCGACGCGCGGCGCGTGGCGCGTGGCGCGAACCGATTTCGGGGGGTCCCGCCCGGTCCGCTATCCTCGGGAGTCGCCGCCCCCCGGGGCGGCGTTGCCACGGGGTGTGGCGCAGCTTGGTAGCGCGCTTCGTTCGGGACGAAGAGGCCGCAGGTTCAAATCCTGTCACCCCGACCGTAAAATCGCTGGTCAGCGACGTGTGACCGTGGCCCGACCAGCGAGCGGCGGGCACGTACAGCAGCGAAGTACAGCAACACGTCACTCCAGACTGCTTCCGAGCCGACCGAGGGCGGTGCGTGTCGCGCCCGAGCTCGCCCTGGCGTACACCTCCATCGTCACCGCAAGGTCGGCATGCCGCAGGATGCGCATGATGACCCGAGGGTGCACCTCAAGGTCGACCAACAGGCTGGCGCAGGTGCGCCGCGCGGCGTGCACCGTCAAGCTCCGAACGCCTGAGGCGGCGCATCCCCGCGCGAAGTTGCGGTTGAAGGTCCGCGGATCCACGGGCGTTCCGTACCGGCCGGTGAAGACGAGCTCTGGCCAGGTGGGCGCCTGGTGCCACGCCTCACCCGCTGCGAGACGGTCCTCGCCCTGTCGGATCCCACGCTCCCGCAGTGCATGGCTCACCAGCGCCGGGATAGGGAGCGAGGCATCCGAGGACGGCGTCTTGGTCTCTCGGAGCAACAGGGTTCGCCGGACGCGCTGCAACTGCCTTGTCACCGTGAGCTCACCAGCGGCAAGGTCTACGGCGTCCCAGCCCAGACCAAGGACCTCTCCCTTGCGCAGCCCCATCACGAGCACCAACAGGTATGCCGCATACCAGGCGTCTCCATCGCGACGCGCGGAGTCCAAGAACAGCCGTGCCTCCTCACTCGTCCAGGCCTCGACCGATCGGTGGGTCTGCTTCGGGGACCTGGCCAGGGCGGCGACGTTCCGGTCGACCAGCTCCTCGCTCACGGCATAGGAGAGCGCGGATCGAAGCACACCGCGAACGTCCTTGACGGTCCTCGCCGAGGGCACTTGGTGGCAGCACCGCCCAAGTGCGCAACAGCGAGGGACCGCCCGGGCGGCATCCTTCCTTTGAGCGCAGCACTGGCACTGCGTCCCGATCCGGTTGAGCCACGACTGGACCTGGTGCACCCGCAGCCGGTCGAGACGGATCGCCCCCAAGCCCGGGGTGATGTAGTTCCGCACGTGGCTCTCATAGGTGGCCGCGGTGAGCGGCGCGAGATTGGGCCGAACGAGCTCGTTCAACCATCGGTCCAAGTACTGCTCGACGGTCGGCACTCTTCCCGTCACCGGACCGCGCGCGGCCTTCCGGCTCAGCTCCAGCCAGCGCGCATGCAGCTCCTCTCGGTCCTGACCGTAGAGGTACTTCCTCGAACGTCGGCCGCTCGGTGCCGTGACCCACACGTACGCGGCGTACCCGTTCCCCCGACGATAGATCGACCCTTCCCCGTTGTGACGCACCCTCTTCGAGGTCATGCCGGCCGCTCCGAGGCGCCTTCCGCGGCGCGACGCTCAACGTACTCGTCCACCCATTCCGGCAAGATCCGGCGAGACCTGCCGTCCTTCAGCGACTTGAGGTCTCCCTGGATGACGAGCATCCGGACCTTGCTTTCCCCGTAGCCGAGCATCTCCGCAACCTCCGCCACGGTGTACCAGCGTCTGCGGAACTGGACGTCACTCATCCGACGGCCCTCCCCCCGCGGTACATCCCGGTTGCCGAACCGTCGTCCACAGGTGGATCGGCGCCGGTGGTGATGGTCTTGGCGAGCTCGTACTGCTCGCGCCATCGGCGCCGTTCGTGGATGGTCTCCATGAGGATCGCGGCGGAGGTGGTGCCGTGGCAGACGACGGGGGACCACTGGTAGCGGTCGTGGCCGTCGGCGTCGACGACGTCGGCAGCCATCCGCCGGGCGGACTCGACCTCGATGCCGGCCGCTTCGAGGGCTTGGCGGACCACGGCAGCACGGTCGGCCTTGTGGTCGGTGAGGGTCTTGCCGGACCAGCCTCGGGAGACCAGGACACGGCGGCCACCGACGCCGAGGTGCTCCCGGTCGTGCGCCTTGCTGGGGCACCACCCGGGTTTGAGCCCGGGCCCGGTGGTCCGCGGTTGGACGCCGAACCGGAGCCAGTTGGCGCAGTCCGGTGAGCAGGGCAGGTGGCGGACCTCGCGGTGGAGCCGGTCGATGTGCGCCTCGTAGGACGGGTCGGGGCGGGCCTGGTCGGTGTAGGTCTCCCCGACCGCCTTGGTGAGGTACTTCGTCAGGTAACGGACCGAACGGTCGGCGTCCGGGGTGCCGCCCAGGAGCCCTTGCACGTCCAGCTCGGACCCGAAGCGCAGGACGTGAGCCGGCCGGGCGTCCTCGTCAGCGGCGAGGCTGTCGAGGGCGTCGCCCCAGGTGGGCAGAGGCCGGCCGGTGTGCGGGTCGAGGTAGTCCAGCCCGTCCCACTCCGGCACGACGTCGACGTACTGCGCGCATCCCGCGTGCTCTTCGCTGATCCGGGCCTAGCCGGGGCCTAGTACTACAGCCGCACTTATGGTGATGCGCCTCGCCGCGTGTAGTGGCATCGACGGGCTCGGGCTTGGTGACGGCGACGCCACGATGACCAGTGCAGGACCTCGGTGGGGTCGGGCGCCTGGCT
>DASQFD010000095.1:0-3706 GCA_035633255.1 Dermatophilaceae bacterium | reverse complement strand
CACCGGACCGCGCGCGGTCGCCCGCGCCTTCCGGGGCGCGCGGCAGGCCGGGGTCGTCGAGCGGCCCCAGGCCCACGCGGCGTTCGTCGCGCTGGACCTGGCCCCCGGCGCCGACCGGGACGCCGTGGCCCGGCTCCTCACGGTGTGGACCGACGACATCGAGCGGCTGGTCTCCGGTCGGCCGCCGCTGACCGACGTCGAGCCCGAGCTGGCCGCCGTGCCGGCCTCGCTGACCGTCACGGTGGGCGTGGGGCCCCGGGTCGTCGAGGCCGCGGAAGCCACGGTGCCCACGTGGCTGGCGCCCCTGCCCGCGTTCACGCTCGACCGGCTGGAGGACCGGTGGTCGGGCGGCGACGTGCTGCTCCAGGTGTGCGCGGACAGTCCGGTCACGGTCGCGCACGCCGTCCGTCGGCTCGTCGCCAGCGGTGCGCCGATGGTGCGGCCACGGTGGGTCCAGCGGGGCTTCCGGGAGCCGTTCGAGGGATCCGGGCTGCCGATGCGCAACCTCCTCGGGCAGGTCGACGGGACGGTCCAGCCGGAGGTCGACGGCGCCGACGACGCGCTGCTCTGGGTGGGTGACGGAGGTCCGGCGTGGCTGCGGGACGGGAGCGCCCTCGTGCTCCGGCGCATCGCGATGGACCTCCAGCGGTGGGACGCCGTCGACCGGGTCGGCCGTGAGAACGCCATCGGCCGGCGCCTCTCCGACGGGGCCCCGGTCACCGCCCCGCGGGGGGCGGGCCCGGACGCCCCCATGGACCTCGCCGCGGTGGACCGGATCGGCCTGCCCGTCATCGACGAGGCCGCGCACGTCCGGCGGGCGCACGCGGCGGCGCCGCACGAGCGCTTCCTGCGGCGGCCGTACAGCTACGACGAGGGGGACGGCGCCGCGCCGGGCGGGAGCGGGCTGCTGTTCGCCGCGTTCTGCGCCGACCCCGTGGCCCAGTTCGTGCCGGTCCAGCGCCGGCTCGCCGAGAAGGACCTGCTCAACCTCTGGACGACCCCGGTGGGGTCCACGGTGGTCGCGGTCCTGCCCGGGGCCCGCGACGGGGAGGTGCTCGGCGCGGCCATGCTCGGCTGAGCCGCTCGGCCGTCCCCCGGAGGACGACCCCACCCGCGCCGCACCATCGAGGCGACGGTCGCCTGCGGCCGGCGTCGCGTCGGCCGGCCCCGGTGTGGTCACGACGGTTGCGTGGTCACCGTCGTTGCCGGACGGAGGCGGAGGGGGGACGGCGGACGGAGGCGGAGGGGGGACGGCGCAAGGGGCCGGTATGCCGGGAGGTCACCCCCCGGCATACCGGCCCCGTGCCGAGCGCGGGCGGGTCAGTCGCGCGGCTTCTCCCGCATCTCGTAGGTGGCGACGAGGTCACCGATCTGCAGGTCGTTGTGGCTGCCGAGGTTGATGCCGCACTCGAAGCCCTCCCGGACCTCGGTGACGTCGTCCTTGAACCGGCGCAGCCCGGCGATCTCGACGTTCTCCGCGACCACGACGCCGGCCCGGGTGATGCGCGACCGGGCACCGCGGCGGATCTCCCCTCTGCGGACGATGGAGCCGGCGATGTTGCCGAACTTGCTGCTCCGGAAGATCTCGCGGATCTCGGCGGTGCCGAGCTCGACCTCCTCGAACTCCGGCTTGAGCATGCCCTTGAGCGCCGCCTCGATCTCCTCGATGGCCTGGTAGATCACCGGGTAGTAGCGGATCTCGACGCCCTCGCGCTCGGCGACCTCGGCGTTCTGCCCCTCGGCGCGCACGTTGAACCCGAGGATGATCGCGTTCGACGCCATGGCGAGGTTGATGTTGTTCAGCGTGATGGCGCCGACGCCGCGGTCGATGATCCGCAGGTCGACCTCGTCGCCGACGTCGATCTGCAGCAGTGCGTCCTCGAGGGCCTCGACCGAGCCGGACACGTCGCCCTTGAGGATGAGGTTGAGGGTGTCCACCTTGCCGGCCGCGAGCGCCTCGTTGAGGTCCTCCAGGCTGATCCGCTTGCGGGCCTTGGCCAGGCTCGCCTGGCGGTCGGCCGCCTCCCGCTTCTCGGCGATCTGCCGGGCGGTGCGGTCGTCGGGCGCCACCACGAAGGTGTCGCCGGCGCGGGGCACCGAGGACAGGCCCAGCACCTGGACCGGCCGCGAGGGCGGCGACTCCGGGAGCGCGTTGCCGTGCTCGTCGAGCATGGCCCGCACCCGGCCGTGGCTGCTGCCGGCGACGATGGCGTCCCCGACGTGCAGGGTCCCGGACTGGATCAGCACGGTCGCCGTGGCGCCGCGACCCTTGTCCAGGTTGGCCTCGATGGCCACCCCGCGGGCGTCGCGGTGCGGGTTGGCCCGCAGGTCCAGCGCGGCGTCGGCGGTGAGGAGGACCGCCTCGAGCAGGGCGTCGATGTTGGTGTGCTGCTTGGCCGAGACGTCCACGAACATCGTGTCGCCGCCGTACTCCTCCGCCACGAGGTTGTACTCGGTGAGCTGCTGGCGGATCTTGGAGGGGTTGGCGCCCTCGACGTCGATCTTGTTCACCGCCACCACGATCGGGACGTCCGCCGCCTGGGCGTGGTTGAGCGCCTCGATGGTCTGCGGCATGACCCCGTCGTCGGCGGCGACCACGAGGATCGCGATGTCGGTCACCTTGGCACCACGGGCCCGCATGGCCGTGAAGGCCTCGTGACCGGGGGTGTCGATGAAGGTGATGGCCCGGTCGACGCCCTCGTGCTCCTGGTGGATCTGGTAGGCACCGATGTGCTGGGTGATCCCACCCGCCTCGCCGCCGGCGACGTTGGCGTGGCGCACGGCGTCGAGGAGACGGGTCTTGCCGTGGTCGACGTGGCCCATCACGGTGACGACGGGCGGGCGCGCCTCGAGGTCCTCCTCGTCCTCCGCGTCGACGCCGATCTCGAGGTCGATGTCGAAGGACTCGAAGAGCTCGCGCTCCTCCTCCTCGGGCGAGACCATCCGGATGTCGTAGCCCAGCTCGGCGCCGAGCAGGCGGAAGGTGTCCTCGTCCAGGCTCTGGGTCGCCGTCGCCATCTCACCGAGGTGGAACAGCACGGTGACCAGCGCACCGGGGTTGGCGTTGATCTTGTCCGCGAAGTCGGTCAGGCTCGCGCCCTGCCGGATCTGGACGATCGTCGTGCCGTCGCCGCGGGGGACGCTCACCCCGCCGATCGACGGTGCCTGCATCTCCTCGAACTCCATGCGCTTGGCGCGCTTGGACTTCCGGGCGCGACCGGGCCGGGCCCCGCCGCGTCCGAACGCTCCGGCCGTGCCGCCGCGGCCGCCTGCACCACCGCGGAAGCCGCCGCCACCGCCGGGGCGTCCGGCGTAGCCGCCGCCACCGCCGGGGCGTCCCGCACCGGCACCCGCGCCGGCACCGGGACGCGCACCGCGCGCGGGGCGCTCACCGGGGCGGGCCACCGCGCTGCGGTCGGGCATCATGCCGGGGCTCGGGCGCGGGCCGCCGGGACGGGGGCCCGCCGCCCCGGGACCACCGGGGCGGGCACCGGGCCGGCTCTGCGGCCGCGGCATGCCCTGGCTCGGTGCGAAGGGGTTGTTGCCGGGGCGGGGCGCACCGCCGTCCCGGCGCTGGCCCATGCCCTGGCTGGGAGAGAAGGGGTTGTTGCCCGGGCGCGGAGCACCGGGGCGGGGGGCCGGCCGCGGAGCCGTGGACCCTTCGCCGGGCTCGCCGCCCGCCGGGGTCGGCGGGGCCGCGGGGGCG
>DASQFD010000094.1:0-10343 GCA_035633255.1 Dermatophilaceae bacterium | reverse complement strand
GGCTCGCGCCCGGCGCGCGGCCAGCGTGGCGGCGGACGCCGGCGCCCGGCCGGTCGCGCCTGACCCGCTCGCGCCTGACCCGCTCGCGCCTGACCCGCTCGCGCCTGATCCGCTCGCGCCTGACCCGCTCGCGCCTGACCGCTCGCGCCTGACCGCTCGGGCCTCCGGGTCAGGCGCCGAGCCGACGGGCGTCGAGGTGCGGGAAGGCGTGATCCACGCCCCGCTGCCGGGCCGCCTCGGCGAGGGCGCCGGCCTCGTCGCCGGCGTCGACCAGCGCCGCCAGCCGGTGCACGTCGGCGAGGTGCCCCTCGGCGCGGCCCCGGGCGTAGTCGGCCGACTGGCCGCGGGTGACCAGGAACGCCCAGTCCGAGGACAGCGCGTGCGCGAGCGCCCCGAGCAGTGCGTCGAGGTCCGGTCGGCGCACGCCGAGCCGACCGGTGGCGCGCTCGCGGCCCACGAGGTCGACGACCCGGCGCTGGGCCCACCACTGCTCCCGGGCGAGGTCCGCCACGGCGGGGCCCTCCCACACCGAGAAGTCCTTGGCCGCCCCCCAGCTCCCCTCGCCGAGGTCGAGCTCCCCCGCGACGTGCCCGGCGGCGAGGGCGCCGGCGAGCGTCGTCACGGTGACGCCGGCCGCGCGCAGGGCCCGCACCGCCTCCCCGAGGAAGCGGGGGCCCTCGTGCCACCAGTGGCCGAACAGCTCGGTGTCGTATGCCGTGGTGACCAGCCCCGGGGCACCCGTCACCTCCGCGACCTCCAGCAGGCGGGCGCGCACGGCGTCGACGAAGTGCGCGACGTCGCCCCTCACCAGCGCCGCGGCCCGGGCGGGGACGTAGCCGTCCTTGGCCTCGGTCGGGACGTCCGGTGAGGTGGTGGCCCACAGCCGCAGCCCGGACATCCGCGCCGTCTCCCGGGCGTGGAAGTCGCGGTACGCACCCCCGGTCGGGTAGCCGGACCGGGAGGACCACACCAGGTTGGTGACGGTGAGGTCGCGCGGCACGACCACGACGTCGTGCCCGGCGACGCGCCAGGCCGCGTGCGGGTGGCCGCCCGCGTCCCGGACCAGCTGCTCGTCCACGACCAGGTGCCCCACGCCCGCCTCGTCGACGAGGTCGCCGAGCCCGGGCGCCCAGGCGCACTCCGGTGACCAGATGCCGCCGGGGCGCCTCCCCGTGCGGAGCACGGCGTCCTCGAGGCCGGCCGCGAGCAGGGCGCGCGCCACCTCCGGCAGCAGCCGGGGCAGGAGGGGGTGGGTGAGCGGTCCGCCCAGCAGCTCGACCACACCGGCGTCCCGCAGCTCACGCAGCACCGGGCTCCCGCCGGAGCGCCACCGGTGGCGCAGGGCGCGCGCGCCGGCCCGGGCCAGGCCGAGCTCGTATGCCGCGACGGCGCGCTCGTGCGCGTCGCCTCGCTCCAGCACCTCCCGGCTCCGCTGCTCCCACAGGCCGCACCACGTGGCGGCGTCGCGCACCATCCGCGGGTCGTCCAGGGAGGCGGCCAGGACCGGTGTCACGCCCAGGGTCAGCACGTCCCGGTGGCCCTCGGCGGCGAGGAGGTGCAGCTCCTCCACGAGCGGGACGTAGCTCTCCACGAGGGCCTGGTGCAGCCACTCCTCGCCGACCGGCCACACGCCGTGCCCGGGCAGCCAGGGGAGGTGGGAGTGCAGGACCAGGGCGAAGGCACCGGGCACCGCGTCGCGGTGGCGGCTCCACACCCTCGGCCCGGACGCCATGGCGGCAGTCTCGCGCGAGTGCGCCGGCGGCCCACCGGCACCCCGCGCGGGCGGTGTCGGGGGCCACCCGCCGGGTGCGACGGCATACCCGGCAGTGGCCGAAAGGCGGGCTGTGTGCTGACTGTCACGCCATGGAGAGGTTCGCCGCCGTGCGGCCTCCTGAGAGGATGAACCGATCCGTGGAGAGTCGCTCCGGTGACCCGGAACGCCACCCCCGAACCCCGAGGAAGAGGCCAGGCCCGCATGAACATCGTCGTCTGCGTCAAGTACGTGCCGGACGCCCAGTCCGACCGCAGCTTCACCGACTCCGACAGCACCACCGACCGGGTCGGCGTCGACGGGCTGCTCTCCGAGCTCGACGAGTACGCCGTCGAGGAGGCCCTGAAGCTGGCCGAGGCCGGCTCGGGCGAGGTCACGGTGCTGACGGTCGGCCCGCCGCAGGCCGCGGACGCGATCAAGAAGGCGCTGCAGATGGGTGCCCACAAGGGGGTGCACGTCAGCGACGACGCCATCCACGGCTCGGACGCCATCGGCACGTCGCTGGTGATCGCGGAGGCGATCCGCAAGCTCAGCGCCGACGGCCTGCCCGAGCTCGTCCTGACCGGGATGGCGTCCACGGACGGGACCATGGGCGTCGTGCCGGCCATGGTCGCGGAGCGGCTGGGGGTGCCGCAGGTGACCTACGCCGCGGAGCTCACCGTCGACGGCTCGAAGGTCACCATCCGCCGCGACGACGATAGTGCGTCGGAGACCATCGAGGCCTCGATGCCGGCGCTGGTGTCCGTGACCGACCAGATCAACGAGCCGCGCTACCCCTCCTTCAAGGGGATCATGGCGGCCAAGAAGAAGCCCGTCGAGACGTGGTCGCTCGCCGACCTCGGCATCGACCCCGCCCTCGTGGGCCTCGCCGCCTCGTGGACCGTGGTGACCGCCTTCGCCAAGCGCCCACCGCGACAGCAGGGGCAGGTCGTCACCGACGAGGGCGACGGCGGGGCCCAGCTGGCCGAGTTCCTCTCCGCGCGCAAGTTCCTCTGATCCCCCGGCTCCCCAGGCACCAGGAAGGTCCGCACCCGTCATGGCCGAAGTCCTCGTCCTCGTCGAACACCTGAACGGCAAGCTCCGCAAGACCACCGCCGAGCTCCTCACCGCCGCCAAGCGGATCGGCGAGCCGTCCGCCGTCTTCATCGGCAGCGGCGCCGACACCGCGAAGGTGACGCTCGCCAAGTACGGCGCCGAGAAGATCTACGTCTGCGACGACCCGGAGGCGCTGTCCTACCTCGTCGGGCCGCAGGCCGAGGTGCTCGCGGCCGTCGTCGAGAAGGTCTCCCCCGTGGCCGTGCTCATCGCGAGCCACATCGCCGGCAAGGAGGTCGCGGCGCGCCTGGCCATCAAGACCTCCTCCGGCCTGATCACCGACGCCGTCGACGTCCAGCCCGGCGCCAACGGCGTCGAGACCACCCAGTCGGTCTTCGCCGGGTCCTACACCGTCACGGCCACCGTCACCCACGGCACGGCGATCATCGCCCTCAAGCCGAACTCGGTGCCGATCGCCCCCTCGCCCGCCGCCGGCACCGAGGAGCGCGTCGAGGTCAGCATCTCCGACGCCGCCAAGGCGGCCCGCATCGTCGAGGCGAAGCCGAAGCAGTCCACCGGCCGCCCGGAGCTCACCGAGGCCGCCATCGTCGTCGCTGGCGGTCGTGGGACCGGCGGCGAGTTCGCTCCCGTCGAGGCCTTCGCCGACAGCCTGGGTGCGGCGGTCGGCGCCTCCCGCGCCGCGGTCGACGCCGGCTGGTACCCGCACAGCAGCCAGGTCGGGCAGACCGGCAAGCAGGTCTCGCCGCAGCTCTACGTGGCGGCCGGCATCTCAGGGGCGATCCAGCACCGGGCGGGGATGCAGACGTCCAAGACCATCGTCGCCATCAACAAGGACGAGGAGGCGCCGATCTTCGAGCTGGTCGACTTCGGCGTCGTCGGCGACCTCTTCACGGTGCTCCCGCAGGCGACCGAGGCGGTCCGGAAGGTCAAGGGCTGACGGTCGCGCCGAGCGCCACCGTCGAGGTGGCGTGCGGCGAGGTGGCGTGCGGCGAGGTGACGGCCGGCGAAACGTAGACTCCTCCCCCGTGACCCACTACTTCGACCACGCGGCGACGACGCCCATGCTGCCGTCGGCGGTCGAGGCCTACGTCGAGGCGGTGGGCCGGGTCGGGAACGCCTCGTCGCTGCACACCTCCGGGCGCGCCGCCCGGGCCGTCGTGGAGGAGGCGCGCGAGCGGATCGCCGCGGCCCTGGGCGCCCGTCCCTCCGAGGTGCTGTTCACCTCCGGCGGCACCGAGTCCGACAACCTCGCGGTCAAGGGCACCCTCGCCGCGCGGCGGCGCGAAGAGCCGGCCCGCACCCGGCTGGTCGTGGGCGGGATCGAGCACCACGCCGTCCTCGACGCCGTCGACCACCTCGTCGAGCACGAGGGGGCCTCGGTGACCTGGCTGGGGCCGGACCGCTGCGGGCACGTCGCGACCGACGACCTGCGCGAGGCGCTGAGCACCCGCTCCGAGGACGTCGCGCTCGTCAGCGTCATGTGGGCCAACAACGAGGTCGGCACCGTGCAGCCGGTCGCCGAGCTGGCGGCGCTGGCGCGCGCGCACGGCATACCGTTCCACACCGACGCGGTGCAGGCGGTGGCGCACCTGCCGGTCCACTTCGGCGACAGCGGCGCCGACCTGCTCTCGGTGTCCGCGCACAAGGTCGGGGGACCGATGGGGACCGGTGCGCTCCTCGCGCGACGGGGCGCGGCGCTGGTGCCGCTCTCCCACGGCGGTGGTCAGGAGCGTCAGGTGCGCAGCGGCACCCTCGACGTGCCCGGCATCCACGCGTTCGCCGTCGCGCTCGAGGAGACGGTGGCCGCGCGCGACGTGGAGGCCAAGCGGGTCCTCGGCCTGCGCGACCGGCTGCTCGAGGGCGCGCTCGCGCTGGGCCTGGGCATCCGGGTCACCGGCTGCTGGGCGGCTGGCGACAGCCAGCGGCGGCTGCCGGGGAACGCCCACCTCACCGTCCCCGGCTGCGAGGGCGACTCGCTGCTCTACCTGCTCGACGCGGCCGGGGTCGAGTGCAGCACCGGGTCGGCGTGCCAGGCCGGGGTGCCACAGCCGAGCCACGTCCTGCTGGCCATGGGGTATGCCGAGTCGGAGGCGCGCGGGGCGCTGCGGCTCTCCCTCGGGCACAGCTCCACCGACGACGACGTCGACGCCGTGCTGGCCGTGCTGCCGGCGGTCGTCGAGCGGGCCCGGCGGGCGAGCGGGCGCTGATGCGGGTCGTCGCCGCGATGAGCGGCGGGGTCGACTCGGCGGTCGCCGCGGCGCGGATGGTCGACGCCGGACACGACGTGGTCGGGGTGCACCTCGCGCTGTCGAGGTCGGCGCCCACCCTGCGCGAGTCGGCCCGCGGCTGCTGCACGCGAGAGGACGCGGGGGACGCGCGGCGGGTGGCCGACCGGCTCGGCGTGCCCTTCTACGTCTGGGACCTGGCCGAGCGCTTCGAGCGCGACGTCGTGGACGACTTCGTCGCCGAGTACGCCGCCGGCCGCACCCCGAACCCGTGCCTGAGGTGCAACGAGCGGGTCAAGTTCGCCGCGCTGCTCGACAAGGCGGTGGCCCTCGGCTTCGACGCCGTCGCGACGGGGCACTACGCGCGCGTCGTGGACCGGCCGGACGGTATCGGCGGCACCGGTCGAGAGCTGCACCGGGCGGCGGACCCGGCCAAGGACCAGTCCTACGTGCTGGGGGTCCTGGACGCGGGCCAGCTGGCGCGCGCCTTCTTCCCGCTGGGGGACTCGACGAAGGTGCAGGTGCGCGAGGAGGCCGCGGCCCGGGGCTTCGCGGTGGCCCGCAAGCCCGACTCCCACGACATCTGCTTCGTCCCGGACGGGGACACGCGCGGCTGGCTGAACCGCCGGCTGGGGGAGCGGGCCGGGGAGCTGGTCGACGCGTCGTCCGGGGCCGTCGTGGGGACGCACGGCGGGGTGCACGGCTTCACGGTCGGGCAGCGGCGGGGGCTGGGGCTGGAGCGGGGGAGCCTCGACGGCGAGCCGCGCTACGTCGTGGCGGTGGACGCGCAGGCGAACCGGGTGGTGGTCGGCACGGCCGACCTGCTCGGTGTGGACCTGCTCGAGGGGGAGCACCTCCGCTGGTGCGGGGCGGCGCCGCGGGGTCCGGTCGAGGTCGGGGCCCAGGTCCGGGCACACGGCGAGGAGGTCCCGGCCCGGGCGGTGTTGGGGCGGGGCGGGAGCGCCGACCCGCCGGGCGGGAGCGCCGACCCGCCGGGCGCCGGCGGGCGGGGTGGCGTGGAGCCGGTCCTCCGGGTCGAGCTGGGCCGCCGGGTGCGCGGCGTCGCGCCCGGCCAGGCGGTGGTGCTCTACGACGGCACCCGCGTGGTCGGCTCGGCCACGATCGCCAGCACGTGCCGTCTCGGCTGACCGGGCGTCTCGGCGAACCGGGCGGCCCCGGCTGACCGGGCGGCCCCGGCTGACCGGGCGGCCCCGGCTGGGCAGGGTGACCGGGGGCGGACGGCGGAATAGTTGAATCCGCAAACATGTTGGACTGCTCGTCCTCCGGACCGGAGGATGACCGCCAAGGAGGCCCAGCGTCCATGCCAGCCATCACCGTCGACAACCTGCTCGTCCTGCCGCGGCTCGACGCGCCCGTGGACCCCGCCCGAACCCGGCCCGTCGCCTCCGTCACCACGGCGCCCGCGGGCCTGGAGGGGGAGGGCTTCCCCGTCCGCCGCGCCTTCGCCGGGGTGGGCATGGCTGCGCTCGACCCCTTCATCCACATGGACCAGATGGGCGAGGTGGAGTACGCCCCGGGTGAGCCCAAGGGCACCTCGTGGCACCCGCACCGCGGGTTCGAGACGGTGACCTACCTGCTCGACGGCACATTCCGGCACCAGGACAGCCACGGCGGCGGGGGCCTGATCTCCGACGGCGACACCCAGTGGATGACCGCCGGCAGCGGGCTGCTGCACATCGAGGCGCCGCCGGAGGAGCTCGTCACGACGGGCGGGCTGTTCCACGGCATCCAGCTGTGGGTGAACCTACCGAGCCGGCTCAAGATGTCGGACCCGCGCTACCAGGACATCCGCGGCGGGCAGGTCCGCATGCTGACCACGGCGGACGCCGGCAGCCTCGTGCGGCTCATCGCCGGCGAGCTCGGCGGCCACCGCGGCCCCGGCATCACCCACACCCCGATCACCCTGGTCCACGCGACCGTCGAGCCCGGCGCGCGCCTGGCGCTGCCCTGGCGCGCCGACTTCAACGCGCTCCTCTACGTCCTCGCCGGGTCGGGTGTCGTCGGCCCCGAGCGGCGGCCGATCCGCACCGGCCAGCTCGCCGTGCTCGGCGCCGGCGACGCCCTCGAGGTCGCCGCCGACGAGCGCCAGGAGTCGCGCCACCCCAGGCTCGAGGTGCTGGTGCTCGGCGGCGAGCCGATCCGCGAGCCGGTCGCGGCCTACGGGCCGTTCGTGATGAACACCCGCGCCGAGCTGGTGCAGGCCTTCGAGGACTTCTCCGCCGGTCGGCTCGGGACCGTGCCCAACACCCCCCACCCCGGTCACGACGTCCTCTGACCGGACCGGGAGGCGTCGCCCGCGGGTGGCAGGATCGGGCGGGTGACCTCGCCCCCTCCCGAGCTGACCCGCCACCGCGAGCGCGCCACCGGCGACCGGGCCGCCCTGGACGCCCTCCTCGACGACGTCCTCGCCGGCACGCTGTCGACGGTGGTCGGGGGGCAGCCGTGGGTCGTCCCCATGCTCTTCGCCCGGGAGGGTGACCGGATCCTGCTCCACGGCTCGACCGGTGCCGGAGCGCTGCGCCAGGTGGCGGCCGGCGCGCCCGCCGCCCTCTGCGTCCTCGCCCTGGACGCGATGGTCGTCGCGCACTCCACCTTCGAGTCCTCGGCCAACTACCGCTCGGCGGTGGTCTCCGGCACGCTCCAGCCGCTCGCCGCCGCCGAGCAGTCCACCTCGCTGGACGCCCTCTCCGAGCGGTTCGTGCCCGGCCGCACCGCCGAGGTGGCGCCCACCACCGGCAGGGAGCGCGCCGCGACGCTCGCCCTGGCGCTCCCCATCACCGAGGGCCGGTGGGTGCTCAAGACCCGCACGGGTCCACCGAGCGAGCCCGAGGGGCCGACCGACGCCTGGTGCGGGGTGGTTCCCCTGCGCCTCGTCGCCGGCGCGCCCGAGCCGGCGCCGTGGTCCCGGGACCGCCCGGTCCCCGAGTCGGTGCGGGCCCTGGTCGCCCGGCGCGGCGGGGGGGCGGGATGACCCGGGCCACCGGCATCGGATCGTGGCCGGGCACCGCGGTCGGTGAGGCGGTGCGCGCGGTCCGCGACCTCCTGGGCGACGACGACGGCGCGGGCCTTGCCTACCTCCCTGAGCTCCCGGCCCGCGGTCCGGGCTCGGACTTGGTCGGCCGCACCGCCGGCCTGCTCGTGGAGATGCCGGTCGACCTCCAGCCGTCGGGGTGGCGGCTCGTCGACCGTCCGGGCCTCGACGCCCGCCGCACCGCCGCCCTGTGGCGCGAGGACCTGGACTCCCTCGCCGAGGCCTACGACGGGTGGTCGGGCGACCTCAAGCTCCAGGTCGCCGGCCCGTGGACCCTCGCCGCGTCGCTGGAGCGGACCCGAGGCGAGCGCGTGGTGGCCGACGCCGGCGCCGCCCGCTACCTCGTGGAGTCCCTGGCCGAGGGCGTGCGCAGCCACCTCGGTGAGGTCACCCGCCTCGTGCCCGGCTCCCGCCCGGTGCTCCAGGTCGACGAGCCGTCCCTCCCCGCGGTGCTCTCCGGTGAGCTGCCCACCGCCTCCGATTACGGCCGGCTGCCCGCCGTCGACCCGCAGGTGGCCGCGCACGGTCTCCAGGCGGTGCTGGCCGCCGCCGGCGACCTGCCGACGGTGATCCACTGCTGCCACCCGCGCGCGCCCCTGCCGCTGCTGCGCGGCGTGGGACCGGGGGCCGTCGCCCTCGACCTCACCGGCGCCTCTGCGGCCAGGTGGGAGTCCGTGGCCGCCACCGTGGAGGCGGGGGTGGCCCTGTATGCCGGTTGCCTGCCGTCCGCCGGTGGCGGGACGCGCGCCGTCGCGGCCGGTCTGCTGGTCGAGGGGTTCCGCCAGGCGGGGCTCCCGGCGGCCTCGCTCGCCGACGTCACCGTCACCCCGACGTGCGGGCTCGCGGCGGCCTCGGCCGACGCGGCGCTGGCGACCACCCGGCTGCTCCTCGACGTCGCGGCGGAGCTCGACGAGCGGGCGGTGGGGTGACGCGCGGTCCCGCGGTCGGGGGGCCCGCCACCCGGGTTCCCTGGCAGGCGAAGTACCTCGCGCTGGTGCTGATCTGGGGCTCGAGCTTCCTGCTCATGAAGCTCGGGCTGCAGACCATGGACGCCCTGCAGATCGCGACGCTCCGGATCCTCTCCGGGGCCGCGGTGCTCCTCGTGCTGCTGCGGCTCGCCGGTGGCCGCCTGCCCCGCGGTGGAGCGGTGTGGGGGCACCTGGTCGTCTGCGCGGTCTTCCTCGCCACGCTGCCCTTCACCCTGTTCGCGTTCTCCGAGACACGCATCTCCTCGGCGCTCGCCGGGATCGGCAACGCCACGACCACGGTCGCGACGGTTCTCGCGGCGCTGGCCATCCTGCCGGGGGAGCGCGTCACCGGGCGCAAGCTGGGAGCGGTCGTCGTCGGCTTCCTCGGCGTCGTGACGATCCTGCAGCCGTGGACGGCCACCGACCGGCCGGACGTGCTCGGCTTCGTCATGGCGGTCGCGGGCGGCGCCAGCTACGGCATCGGGTGGACCTACAACCGGCGCTTCCTCGCGGGCACCGACCTGGGGGGGCTGGCCCAGCCGGCGGCCGTCCTCCTCCTCGGCGCGGCGCAGGTCACCCCGCTGCTCCTGGTCGCCTCCGCCAGCGCCGGCAGGGCCCCCTGGGCGCTGGCCGCCGACAGCGACCCGGGCAGCCCGGCGTGGCTCTCCCTCGCCTGCGTCCTGGTGCTCGGGCTCGTCGGCACCGGACTCGCCTACAGCCTCCAGTTCGACGTGGTCCGGGCCGCCGGTCCCGTGACCGGCTCGACGATCACCTACCTCATCCCGGTCGTCTCGGTCCTGCTCGGCGTCCTCGTGCTCGGCGAGCACCTCGCGTGGCCGCAGGTCCTCGGGTTCACGGTCGTCCTCGGCGCCGCCCTGGTCATCAACGCCCGCCCCGGGGCGCCGCGACCGCCTCGCCGGGCTGCCCGTCCAGCCGCGCGTCGCGGGTGGAGGTGAAAGGGGACCCGCCGGGGGTGGCGGATCACCTCGACCGCGGGCTGCCCGTCGCGGGTGGAGATGAAAGGGGACCCGCCGGCGGTGGCGGATCACCTCGACCGCTGGCGGATCACCTCGACCGCGGGCGGGTCACCTCGCCGGGGCGACCGACTCCTCGGCCGGCGCGTGCACCTCGCGGCGCAGGATCTTGCCGGTCGGGCCCTTGGGCAGCTCCTCGACGACCCACACGTGCCGGGGGTACTTGTAGGCCGCGATCCGCGCCTTGGTGAACTCGGTGATGTCCCCGGGCGTCGCCGTCGAGCCAGCCCGCAGCGC
>DASQFD010000093.1:0-9463 GCA_035633255.1 Dermatophilaceae bacterium | reverse complement strand
CGGGGCGTTGAGCGCGTTCCCAAACGCCTCCAGGCAGCGCACCACGGCAGCCGACCCGCCCTGCCGCAAGGACGGCGCGTGGTCACGCACCCACCCGTGCAGCCCGGCGGACTGCGATGCGGCGACCTCGCCACGCGCCTGCGCCTCGGCGGCGACGGCGACCCGCCCAGCCACCGCCAGCGCCACCAGTGCGTCCAGCTCCTCCATCAGCTCCGGCAGCTCGCGACCCGCCGCCCGGGGCAGCACGCCCGCAAGCCCCTCGAGCGCCTCCCGCGCGGCCGTCAACCGGCCGCGGCGCTCCGCCACACCCAGGTCCGATGACTGCTCGTGCTCCATGACCAGAACGCTAGACGGCGCCACCGACAACGCTCCGACCTGCGCGAACGCCGGAGCCGGAGCCCTAGCCCAAGCCGCAGCCGGCTCAGCGCGCCGTGGCCGCCCCGTGCGGTTCGGGACCCGGTGCCCCGGCGACAGCGCGCCGCAGCCCGGCCAGCAGCTCCGGTATGCCGTCCCCGCGCCCGAGCGCGCAGGCGTCCCAGACCAGCACGGCCAGTTGGTCGGGGAGGACCGCCGGACCGAGGTCGGGCACGGCAGGCCCGGGCCCGGCGATACCGGGTTCGGCCAACTCCAATGCGGCCGACTCGGACGCGGCCGACTCGGGTTCGGCCAGCTCGGGTTCGGCCAGCTCCGGTGTGGTCAGGTCGGGTGCGGTCCGGGCGGCGAGCTCGTCGAGCACCCCCCGCACCGCCGCGACATGGCAGAGCGCGTGGTCCAGCGGCAGCTCGTGCCACCGCCGGACCACGCGCTCGAGCTCGACGACGACCTCCCGAGGGCGGGGGTCGCTCGCGGTCACTCCCCGCGCATCCGGGCGAACAGGCGCAGGAACTCGATGTACAGCCAGACCAGGGTGACGATCAGGCCGTGGGCCAGCAGCCAGGAGTACTTCTGCGGCGCCCCGGACTCGATCGCCCGGTCGATCATGTCGAAGTCGAGAGCCAGCGAGAACGAGGCGAGGCCGACGGCGAAGAGGGAGATGGCGATCCCCAGCCCGCCGCTGCCACCGATCCCGAACGTCGTGTTCGTCACCATGGCGAAGACGAAGTTGACCAACGCGAAGATGACGTAGCCGAAGATCGCCATCGTCATGATCCGGCGGAACTTCTCGGTGACCTTGATCAGCCCGGTCTTGTAGGCGATGAACATGCCGACGAAGGTCGCCAGGGTCGCCAGCACCGCCTGCGGGACCACACCCTCCCAGCCGGGGACGCTGTTGAAGAACTGGCTCACCGCCCCGACGAACAGGCCCTCCACCGCCGCGTACGCGACGATCAGGGGCACGCTCAGGGTCTTCCTGAAGGCGATGACGAGCCCGAGGACGAGCGTGCCGATCATGCCGCCGATCCACAGCAACCCGCCCAGGCCCGGGTTGGCGTCCGCCACCAGCCACCCGGCGGTGCCGGTCACGAGCACGATCGCGAAGAGGGCGAGCGTCTTCATGATGACGTCGTCCATGGTGACCCGGGCCATCTGCACCGGCCCGGCCGACGGCTGCGAGTACAGCTCCTGCAGCTGCTGAGCGGTCATCGAGTCGGTCGCCGCCGACTGCGCGGCGAACCCGCCGGCCGCCTGCTGGGGGCTCCCACGGTCCTGGAAACCGGCATACCCGCTGCGAGCGTCCTGCTCGATGCGGTTGAAGGCCGGGTTGCTGGCCATTCGTCCTCCGATGGGTTGGTGCGGTGGCCACCCACCGCTCGTCACCCATCCAAGCGCATGGGGGGGACCCCGTTGTTCCCAACCGGCCGCAGGGGGGCGTCACGGAGCGGTCACGAACCGGCGATGGTCGGCGCTCCGGGCGCCCCGCGCGGGGTCGGCTGGCGCCCCCGACGGGATTCGAACCCGCACCGGTGGCGATTTTAAGTCGCTCGCCTCTGCCAGTTGGGCCACGGGGGCGAGGCCAGAGTATGCCGGTGCCGCGCGCTCGGTGCCCCGCTCACCACCCGGCGCGGTGCCGTTCCCCGTCACCGTCCGCGGTGACCCTCCTCCGCGCACCTCCCGGTGCGGTGGCCCTCCTCGGTCCCGTCCACTCAGTCGCCCCGGGTGTCCCGGGCGTAGACCGCTCCCATCAGGCGTGCCGCGCCCTGCGGCGACACCCGGGTGGCGGCCCAGGCGACCCGGGAGAGCGCACCCACCGCGATGACGGCGCGGTCGGCATCCAGCCCCCGCAGCGCCGCCTCGGCGACCTGCTCGGCGGTCAGCATGCGCGGCTGCAGCCGCCGGAGCCGGTCGCGCGCCGGGCCGGTGATCGACGGCGGCGGCTCGAAGGGGTTGTCGAGCAGCGGGGTGTCGACGAAGGACGGGCACAGCACGCTCACCCGCACGCCGTGGTGAGCCGCCTCGGCGCGCAGCCCGAGCGACATCCCCACCACGCCCCACTTCGTGGTCATGTACGGCAGCATGCCGGGCACCGGGACCAGCCCGGCCAGCGAGGCCGTGTTGAGGATGACTCCCCGTCCCCGGGCCCGCATGACGGGGTATGCCGCCCGGGAGCCGTGCACCATGCCCGCCAGGTTGACCGCGAGGGCGCGCTCCCAGTGGCGGTCCGTGGTCTCGTCGACCCGACCGGCCAGGCCGATGCCGGCGTTGTTGGCCAGCAGGTCCAGTGAGCCGTGCCGGTCGACCACGCGCTCGACGAGCGCGGCGACGGCGCCGGGGTCACCGACGTCCACCTGCTCGAAGGAGGCCCGCTCCCCCAGCCGGGCGACGGCAGCCACGCCACCGTCCCCGTCGAGGTCCGCCACGACGACGTGGCCACCGCGCCGGTGCAGGGCCGTCGCCAGCGCCGCACCGATCCCGGGCGCGGCCCCCGTCACCACCGACACCGGCGGATGGATCCTGCGCCTGTTGCTCCCCATGGCACCCTTCTGCACGCCGCACCGACCTCGGGCCCGGAATCCTCGCACGCTGGGGTCGCGCCCGAGGTGCAAGTGCCGGTCCGCGGTCCCGCCGGACCATCGGGGAATGGACCGTCCGCGCACGGGTAGTCCCGAGTGACACCGCGAGGCGGCCCACCGTGCGCCGTCCGCTCCTGCTCGTGCTTCTGCTCCCGCTCCTGCTCCTGCTCCTGCTCCTGCCGACGAGAGGTCCCCATGCACCCGCTCTACACCGCCCGTGCCACCGCCACCGGCGACGGTCGCAACGGCCACACCGCCACCGACGACGGGCGGCTCGCCCTCGACGTCCGCGTACCGGAGGAGATGGGTGGGCCGGGGGGCGCGACCAACCCCGAGCAGCTCTTCGCCGCCGGGTATGCCGCGTGCTTCCACTCGGCCCTCAAGGTCGTCGCCGCGGGCGAGAAGGTCGACGTCTCCGGCAGCGAGGTCCGCTCCCGGGTGTCGATCGGCCTGCTGCCCGGCGGGGCGTACGGGCTGGGCGTCGCCCTGGAGGTCAGCGTGCCCGACCTCGACGCGGCGACCGCCGAGCGGCTCGTGGCCAAGGCACACGAGGTGTGTCCCTACTCCAACGCCACCCGCGGCAACCTCGACGTCGAGCTCTCGGTGGCCTGAGGCCGTCAGTCCGCGGCGCTGAGGGCGATGCCGTCGAGGATGTCGTGCTCGCTCGTGACCACGGCTGCGCCGGGTGAGCGCTCGAGCACCCGGCCCAGCACCTCGCGCCAGACCAGGGCGCCCGCGCCGATGACGTCCACCCGGCCCGGGTGCAGGAAGGGCAGCGCTGCCCGCTCCGGGCGGGCCATCGTCAGCAGGTCCTCGGCGGCCCGGCGGTGCGCCGGCGCGTCCAGCCGGGCCAGGTGCACGCGCTCCGGTTCGTAGCGAGGCAGGCCCAGCGCGTGGGCCGTGAGGGTGGTGACGCTGCCGGCCAGCCCGACGACGGTCCGTATGCCGTGCAGGTCCACCGCGTCCTCGACCAGGTCCAGCGCCGTCCGGACGTCGGCCACCGCGGCCTCGACCTGGGCCGCTGTGGGCGGGTCGTCGCGCAGGTGGCGCTCGGTCATCCGCACCGAACCCACGTCGACGGACCGGGCGGCCTCGACGTGGTGGGTGCCGCGCACCAGCTCGGTGGACCCGCCGCCGATGTCGACGACGAGGTAGGGCCCCGGCACCCCCGAGGCGACGAGGTCCCCGGTCGCGCCCCGAAAGGACAGCTCCGCCTCGGCGTCCCCAGACACCACCTCGGGGGAGACGGCGAGGTCCCCGAAGGCCTCCTCCACCCCGGCCACGAAGTCCCCGGCGTTGCGGGCGTCCCGCGAGGCGGAGGTGGCCACGAAGCGCACCCGGCGGGCACCGAGCTCCCGGCACTGACCGGCATACTCCCTGGTCATCGCCAGCGTGCGCGCCATGGCCTGCGGGGCGATCTCGCCGGTGCGGTCCACCCCGTGGCCCAGCCGCACGATCTCCATGCGGCGCAGGACGTCGCGGAGCCGGCCGTCCTCCCCCACGTCGGCGACCAGGAGCCGGATCGAGTTGGTGCCACAGTCGACCGCCCCGACACGGGTCACGGGCCGACCTCCCCGGGCGCCTCCGGTCCGACCTCCTGGTCCGGCGGCTGCGAGCACGGTGACTTCTCCCACCACGGGCGCAGCGCGGCCAGGGCCTCGTCCCCGAGCGGGTTGACGCCCGGGCCCACGGCGAGGCTGTGGGCGACGAGGACGTGCAGGCACTTCACGCGGGTCGGCATGCCACCGGCCGAGATGTGCGCCAGCTCCGGCACGGCGCCGAGCTCGGCCCGGCGGGCGAGGTAGTCCTCGTGGGCGGCGGCGTAGGCGCGCGCCAGTCCCTTGTCGGTGCCGAGCCGCACGGTCATCGTGGCCATCAGCCCGTCGCCCTCGAGGGTGCTCACCGCACCGGTGAGCCGCGGGCAGGTCGCGTAGTAGGTCGTGGGGAACGGCGTGCCGTCCGCCAGGCGGGGGGCGGTGCGCACCACGTCGGGCTCGCCGCACGGGCACCGGTGCGCGACGGCGACGACGCCGCGCGGCTCGCGCCCCAGCTGTCTGGCGACCGCGCGCAGGTCGGCCTCGGCGACCGCCGGGTCGTTCGGCGGGGTGCTCACGGCCGCGACGCCGGTGCGTCGGCGAGCCGCATCGACTCCCAGACCGCGCCGTACCAGGGCAGGTCGGCGGCGTCGGCGGAGGTCGCGACGGAGGTGGCGGTGCCCCGCTGCGTCGGTGGCGGGTCGAGGACGGTGTAGGGGCGCTCGCCGGGCTTGACGAACTTCAGGCGCTGGCGCGCCTGCTGCTCGACGAAGGCGTCGTCCTGCCACCGGGACTGCTCCTGCTGCAGCGCGGTCACCGAGCGCTCCTGCGACACCACCTGCTCACGCATCGCCGAGATCTCCGAGCGCTGCTGCACCCAGGCGCGCACGGTGGAGCCCAGCAGCACGACGAGGACGACCAGCACCGTGAACAGCGCCAGCCCGCGCCAGGTGCGCGGGCTCACCGGCGCCCCGAGCACGGTGCGCCAGGTGGCCGCCTCGGGGTCCCCGTGCAGCGCCGCGCCGGCCGCACCGGCGGCACCCGTCGCACGGGATGCACCCACCGCACCGGAGGTGCCGGCGGCCGGGCGCCCCGAGCTCGGCCGGGCCGCGGCGCCCCGGCCGGAGGTGGTGCCCCGGCTGGAAGGGGTGCCCGGGCGGCCGGTGGCCGGGCGTCGCGGCGAGCGCGACCCCGGCCCCCGACCGGCCCCTCGACCCGTGCTCATGCGCTCGACCGCTCGGTCAGCCGTCGGTGCGGTGGGCGAACCGCGGGAAGGCGCCGGCACCGGCATACGCCGCCGCGTCGTCGAGCTCCTCCTCAATGCGCAGCAGCTGGTTGTACTTCGCCACCCGCTCCGACCGGGCGGGGGCGCCGGTCTTGATCTGGCCGCAGTTGGTCGCCACCGCGAGGTCGGCGATCGTGACGTCCTCGGTCTCGCCCGAGCGGTGCGACATCATGCAGCGGTAGCCCGCGCGGTGCGCCAGCTCCACCGCGTCGAGCGTCTCGGTGAGCGAGCCGATCTGGTTGACCTTGACGAGCAGGGAGTTGGCCGTCGCGGTCTCGATGCCGCGGGCCAGGCGCTCGGGGTTGGTGACGAAGAGGTCGTCACCGACGATCTGCACCGAGGAGCCGAGGCGCTCGGTGAGCGCCTTCCAGCCGTCCCAGTCATCCTCGTCGAGCGGGTCCTCGATCGAGACGAGCGGGTAGGACGTGACGAGCTCGGCGTAGTAGTCCACGAGCTCCCCGGCGGTCTTGGACCCGCCCTCGAAGGCGTAGCTGCCGTCCTCGTCGTGGAACTCCGAGGCGGCCACGTCGAGGGCCAGCGCGATCTGCTCCCCGGGGACGTAGCCGGCCTTCTCGATCGCCTCGAGGATGAGGTCCAGGGCCGCGCGGTTGCTCTCGAGGTTGGGCGCGAAGCCGCCCTCGTCGCCGAGCCCGGTCGCCAGCCCCTTCGCCTGGAGCACCGACTTCAGGGCGTGGTAGACCTCCGCGCCCCAGCGCAGCGCCTCGCGGAAGGAGGCGGCGCCGATCGGCGCGATCATGAACTCCTGGATGTCGACGTTGGAGTCCGCGTGCGAGCCGCCGTTGAGGATGTTCATCATCGGGACCGGCAGCAGCCGGGCGTTGGGCCCGCCGACGTAGCGGAAGAGCGGCAGGCCGGCGCTGTCGGCCGCCGCCTTCGCGACGGCGAGCGAGACCCCGAGGATGGCGTTGGCACCTACCTTGGCCTTGTTCGCCGTGCCGTCGATGGCGAGCATCTCGGCGTCGACCAGGCGCTGGTCGGCGGCGTCGAAGCCGATCAGCTTCGGCCCCAGCTCGTCGATGACCGCGTCCACGGCCTTCTCCACGCCCTTCCCGCCGTAGCGGGCGCTGTCGCCGTCGCGGCGCTCCACCGCCTCGAACGCCCCGGTCGACGCGCCGCTCGGGACGGCGGCACGGGCGATCGTGCCGTCGTCGAGGGCGACCTCGACCTCGACGGTGGGGTTGCCGCGCGAGTCGAGGATCTCGCGGGCGCCTACGGCCTCGATGCTGGCCACGATGGTCTCCTTGGGCGTGGATCGGTGGACCTCGGGGGTCCTCGGTGTCGACTTCGGTGGACCGAGTGGCGGCGCGACCGGCGCGCCAGCCGTCCCCCCGCAGACTAGCCCGTGACCGGTGGGCCGCCGGCGACCGACCCGCAGCGGTTGGTGCCGGTCACGGCGGCGACGCGAGGGCCACCGCGAGGGCGGCGCCCAGCCGGGCGTTGGCGCGCACCAGCGCGACGTTGGCCTCGAGCGTCCGGCCCCCGGACAGCTCGACGAGGCGCCGGAGCAGGAAGGGCGTCACGTCCCGCCCGCTCACCCCCCGGGCGTCCGCCTCGGCGAGCGCGGCCGAGATCAGTCCGGCGACTTCCCCCGGCTCCAGCGCGTCGGCCTCCGGGACCGGGTTCGCCACGGCCACCGCACCCGGGATGGCGAGCGCCCGCTTGGCCCGCACCAGGTCCGCGAGCTCACCCACGGTGTCCACGCGCAACGGCGCCCGGAACCCGCTGGAGCGGCTGTAGAACGAGGGGAAGTCGTCGGTCCCGAAGCCGACCACCGGCACCCCGAGCGTCTCGAGGACCTCCAGGGTGCGGCCGACGTCGAGGATGGACTTCACCCCGGCCGAGACCACCGTGACGTCGGTGCGCCCCAGCTCGGTGAGGTCGGCCGAGACGTCCATGCTCAGCTCCCCGCCCCGGTGCACCCCCCCGAGCCCACCGGTGACGAAGACCGGTATGCCGGCCAGCGCGGCCAGGCGCATCGTCGCGGCCACCGTCGTGGCCCCGTGTCCGCCGGTCGCGACCACGTGGGGCAGGTCGCGGGTGCTGACCTTGACCACGCGGGGGTCGCAGCCGAGGAGCTCGAGCTCGTCGGAGCCCAGGCCGACCCGGGGCACCCCGGCGAGGACCGCGACGGTCGCCGGGGTGGCGCCGCCGTCCCGGACGATGCCCTCAACCTCGCGGGCCATCGCGACGTTGCGGGGGTAGGGGATGCCGTGGCTGATGATCGTGGACTCGAGCGCGACGACCGGCCCGCCCGCGGCCAGCGCCGCGGCGACCTCCTCCGAGAGGGCGATCGCCGGCGGGGCGACGGGTGCGTCGTGGGCAGGGCTGGTCATCGGGTCTCCCGGAGGTGGCGCAGGGCGGCGTCGACGAGTCGGGGGGTGAGGTCGGACCGCACCGTCTCGCCGCTGGCGACGGTGAGGCTGGCGGCCATCTGGCCGAAGCGCGCGGCGTCGGGGGGGCGTCTCCCCGCAGCAGGGCGTGGACGAAGGCCGCGGTCATCGCGTCCCCCGCGCCGGTCACGTCGACGACCTCGGCGTGCGGGGCGGCCACGGCCGTGGTGGACGTGCGGCCGTCGTCCGCGCGGGTGCTCAGCAGGCTGCCCCGGCTGCCCCGCCGCACCCAGACGTGGCGGACGCCGACGTCGTGCAGGGACCGGGCGGCGCGCGCGAGTGCGGGGGCGCTGCGGTGCACGGGCGCGCCGACGAGGGCCTCCAGCTCGTCGACGTTGGGCGTGACGGCGAGGACCGGGCGGTCCGGCGCCAGCACGGGGGCGAGCCGGGCCGCCTTGGCCACGCTCACCGGCTCGAGGACCACCGGCACGGACGCGGCCGCCGCCACGTCGAGCAGCCAGCCGAGCGGTGCGACGGGCAGGTTCCCGTCGAGCACGAGCAGGTCGCTGTGCGCGACCAGGTCATGGACGCCGGTGAGGTCCGCCACCGCGAGCTGCTCGGTGGCCGCCATGTTGGACACGGCGACGAGCAGGTCCCCCCCGCGGTCGAGGACCGCCAGGTAGGTGCCCGTCGGGAGCCGGCCCTGAACGAGGTGGTCGACGCCGATCCCGCACGCCCGGGCATGGACGACGAGCTCGTCGCCGAAGCGGTCGGTCCCGACCGGCGCGACCAGCTGCACCGGCGTCCCGAGCCGGGCGAGGTTCTCGGCGATGTTGCGGCCGACCCCACCGGGGCTGGTCACCGCGGTGCCGGGATTCGAGGTGTGCAGCACCGCCGCAGCGTGGGACCTGGCCTTGATGTCCATGTTGGCGCCCCCGACGACCACCACGGACGAGCTCTCCGGGCGCACGACGTAGCCGCGACCGAGGACCGCGCCCTTGCGGGTCAGGTTGGACAGGTGCACCGCGACGGCCGTCTTCGTCGCACCGAGGCGTCGGCGATTCCGGCCGCGTCGAGGAGCGGTTCGGCGCGGAGCAGCGCGACGATCTGCCGCTCGCGCTTCGTCAGCCGCACCTCAGAACTCTAAGGCATCCTTGCCGCTCTTAACCCCAATACCGTTCAATTAGGTAACCACGGCTCCTTCGGGTGAGCGGTCTGGTTGGGGCCAGTGACGGTGACGGGATCGTTTGACGTGCCAGCGGGTGTATTTGCGTTTGACGACGCGTGGGTTGGCCCGGGGTCGTCGCTTGGGGAGGAGCCGGCGGACGAGTTCGCCGATGG
>DASQFD010000092.1:0-12756 GCA_035633255.1 Dermatophilaceae bacterium | reverse complement strand
ACAGGTCACGGGGCCCCACGTCCCCCGGCCCTAGAGTGCGGTCGGGGCCGGGTGCCGGCCCCACACGGGACGGGGAACCGTCCGCCAACCGCACGGAGGTCCCGAATGAGCCGATCCCTCGTCCGCGTCAGCGCCCTCGCGCTGGCCGCTGCCACCGCGGTCGCGGTCGCCGCGTGCTCCCCCCCGTCGGGGGAGTCGGACTCCTCGTCCTCGTCGTCGGGGGCCACCGACGCCGCCACGGCCACGTCGGCCGCCGACTTCGGCGGCATGGACAAGCTCGTCGAAGCCGCCAAGAAGGAAGGCACGCTGAACGTGATCGCCCTGCCGCCGGACTGGGCCGGCTATGGCGCCATCATCGAGGCGTTCAAGACCAAGTACGGCCTCGAGGTGGTCAGCGACCAGCCCGACGCGAGCAGTGCCGACGAGATCTCGACCGCGCAGCGGCTGAAGGGCCAGAGCAAGGCGCCCGACGTGTTCGACCTCGGCCCGGCCGTGGCGCTGGCCAACACCGCGATGTTCGCGCCCTACAAGGTGGAGTCCTTCGACGCGATCCCCGAGCGGTTCAAGGACCCGAAGGGCACCTGGGTCAACGACTACGGCGGCATCATGGCGGTCGGCTACGACTCGGCCAAGGTGCCCGAGGTGACCTCGCTCGCGGACCTGCAGAAGCCGGCATACCGGGGCAAGGTCGCCCTCAACGGCAACCCGACCGAGGCGGGCGCCGCCTTCGCCGGCGTCCAGATGGTGGCGATCGCGCAGGGCGGCACGCCGGAGGACCCCGCCAAGGGCGTGCAGTGGTTCGCCGACCTGAAGAAGGCCGGCAACTTCCTGCCCGTCGACCCCACGCCCGCGACCATCGAGTCCGGCCAGACCCCCGTGGTGTTCGACTGGTCCTACAACCACGTCGGCACGGCCACCAAGCTCCCGTCCTGGAAGCAGTTCGTGCCCGAGAACGCCGCGCTGGCGAGCTTCTACGTCCAGGCGGTGAACAAGGACGCCCCGCACCCGGCGGCCGCCCGGCTGTGGCAGGAGTACCTCTTCTCGCCCGACGGCCAGAACGGCTGGCTGCGCGGCGGCGCCACCCCGGTGCTGCTCGACCAGATGACCAAGGACGGCACCGTGGACGCCGCCGCGGCCGCGAAGCTGCCGAAGGTCACCGGTGAGCCCGTCGTCCCGACCACCGAGCAGACCGACGCCGCCAAGGCCGTGCTGGCGACGACCTGGGCGAACGCCGTTGGCTGACCCGGTGGACGTTGAGCCGGTGGACACCGACCCGGTGGACGCGGGCACGGGCGCCGCGCCCCGCGGGACGGCGCGCCGGCGGCTGCGGCCGCCGGGCGCCGTCCTCGGCGTGGTGCCGTTCCTGCTCTACACCGCGACGTTCCTCCTCGTGCCGACCCTCGTGGTCGTGGTCGGCGCCTTTCTCGGCACGGGCAACCGGCCCACCCTGGGCAACCTCGAGGCGCTCACCTCCCCCAGCTTCACCAGCGCCCTGCGCCACTCGGTCGTCCTCTCCACGGTGACCGCGGTGGCCGGTGCCGCCCTCGGCGCCGTCCTCGCGTACGCCGTGAGCACGGCCCGGCGCGGCGGCGTGCTGGGCCGCTTCGTCACCTCCCTGTGCGGGGTGCTCGCGCAGTTCGGCGGCGTCGCCCTCGCCTTCGCGTTCCTCGCCACCTTCGGCGCCAGCGGCCTGGTCACGACCTGGCTGCAGGGGGTGGGGGTGCAGTCGAGCGGGCTGTGGCTCTACGACTGGGACCGCGGCCTCATGCTGGTCTACCTCTACTTCCAGGTCCCGCTCATGCTCATCGTCTTCCTCCCTGCCGTGGAGGGCCTGCGGCCGGAGTGGCGGGAGGCCACCGAGACGCTCGGTGGGACGACGTGGACCTACTGGCGGCGAGTCGCCGGGCCGGTGCTCATGCCGTCCTTCGTCGGCGCGACGCTGCTGCTCTTCACCAACTCCTTCAGCGCCTACGCCACCGCCGCCGCCCTGGTCTCGCAGGCCAACCCGCTCGTGCCGCTCCAGATCGCCGGGACCTTCCGCTCCGAGGTCATCCTGGGGCAGGAGAACGTCGGCAAGGCGATGGCGCTCGCCATGGTGCTCGTCGTCGCCGTCGTCATGACGCTCTACACCGTGCTGGACCGCCGCTCGAGCCGGTGGCTGCGCCGATGAGCGGCGCCCGCAGGCCGCGCGCCCGGGTCCGGCGCCGCCAGACGGTGCTCCGGCGGGTCGTCGTCACCCTCACGCTCGCCTTCTTCGCCGTGCCGCTGCTCAGCATGCTGGAGTTCACGACCCGCGGGCCCAAAGGGGGGCGGAGCGCCCGGACCTGGCGCACCCTGGTCGACGTCCGCACCGTCACCGAGCAGTACCCCGCGCTGCGCGAGGGCATCGGGGCGTCGATCGGGCTGGCCGTCCTCACCGTGGTGGTCATGCTGGCCCTGCTCGTCCCGACGATGACGTGGGTGCGCCTGCGGCTGCCCGGACTGAGCCGGCCCGTGGAGTTCATCTGCCTGCTGCCGCTCACCGTGCCGGCCATCGTCCTGGTCGTCGGGCTCACCCCGGTCTACGAGTGGGTGTTCTACCTGCTGGGGGAGTCCACGCTCTGGCTCTCGCTCGCCTACGTCGTCCTCGTCCTGCCCTACGCCTACCGGTCCCTGGACGCCGGCCTGCGCGCGATCGACGTCCGCACCCTCTCCGAGGCGGCCCGGTCCCTCGGCGCCGGCTGGCCGACGGTGATGGTCCGGGTCGTCCTTCCGAACCTGCGGACCGCCGTGCTCTCGGCGTCGTTCCTCTCCGTCGCGCTCGTGCTCGGGGAGTTCACCATCGCCAACCTCTTCAGCCGCAAGAACCTCCAGGTCGCGATGTACGAGCTCGGCAAGTCGGACTCGCAGATCAGCGTCGCGGTCGGCCTGGCGGCCCTGGTCTTCGCCGTCGTCGTCCTGTTCGTGATGTCGTTCGTCGGCGGCGGTCCGGCCGGGACCTCGCCGTTCGGCCGCCGCCACCCCTCCGGCAAGGAGTCCGCATGAGCACCGTCCCGGGCGCGCCGACCGGTGCCGCGGAGGAGACGCGGCGCGGCGTCGCGGTCCGCCTCACCGACCTCACCCGCGTGTATGCCGGGAACGTCCGGGCCCTGGACGGGTTCACCCTGGCCATGGAGCCCGGTGAGCTGGTGGCCCTGCTCGGGCCGTCCGGCTGCGGGAAGACCACGGCGCTGCGGCTGCTGGCCGGGCTGGAGGACCCCGACTCCGGGACGGTGGAGGTCGGCGGCCGGGACGTCACCGGCCTTCCGACCAACCAGCGGGACATGGGGATGGTGTTCCAGGCGTACAGCCTCTTCCCCCACCTCACCGCGCGGCAGAACGTCGAGTTCGGGCTGCGGCTGCGCCGCCGGAAGCGGGGCGACCGGCGGGGACGGGCGGCCGAGGTGCTCGCGCTCGTGGGCCTCGCCGACCAGGCCGACCGCTACGCGCACCAGCTCTCCGGCGGCCAGCAGCAGCGCGTCGCGCTCGCCCGGGCGCTGGCCATCGAGCCTCAGGTCCTGCTCCTGGACGAGCCGCTGTCCGCGCTCGACGCCAAGGTCCGCGGCCAGCTGCGCGACGAGATCCGCCGGATCCAGCTCGAGGTCGGCACGACGACGCTGTTCGTCACCCACGACCAGGAGGAGGCGCTGGCCGTCGCGGACCGGGTCGGGGTCATGAACGCCGGACGGCTCGAGCAGCTCGCCCCGCCGGCGGAGCTCTACTCCGCCCCCGCGACGGCGTTCGTCGCGGACTTCGTCGGCATCGCCAACCGGCTCGCCTGCCGGGTCGAGCGCGCGGACGCCAGGGGGTCGGCCGCGCACGCCGGGGGGTCGGCCGCGCACGCCGCGGGGTCGTCCGCGCACGTCCTTGGCGGCACGGTCCCCCTGCTGCGCGGGTCGGCGGGGCCGGGCGAGGCCGTGGTGCTGGTCCGCCCCGAGGGGGTCCTGGTCGCCCGCGACGACGCGGGGGACGCCACCGTGGTGAGCGCGTCGTTCCTCGGGTCGGCGGGGCGCGTGGTGGCACGCACGGGAGCCGGCGAGCTCGTCACGGTGCAGATCGGCAACACCGAGGTCACGGCATACCGGCCCGGTGACCGGGTGCGGCTCTCGCCCCGCGGTGACGCGGCCCTGGCTGTCGCACGAGGCTGAGCCCCGCTCGCCCTCCACCCACTCGGCTCCCTCCACTCCGCTGGCTCGCCCTCCGCTCACCGGCGCCCGCTCCCCCGGCGCCCTCCACTCCCCAGCCCTGCACTCCCCCGGCGCCCTGCTCGCCGACGTCGCCCGGATCTGACCCGGGGCGCCCCCACCGCCAACGCCAGAACAGCACCAGTGCCCACCGCACCAGCCAGTGCCCACCGCACCAGCACGAGACGCCACCACCAGCGCGAGGCCAGCGCACCCCACGAGAGAAGGAGCCGGCCATGGGTTCCACCGCCGTCCACGGGGGTCCGCCCGGGTCACCGGCGAGCGGGGAGCTGCTGCACCCGGGGTTGCTCGGAGGCTGCCCGGGCGTGGGTCGACGACGACCCCGACCGCAGACGCGCGAGGCGCTGACGGCGCTGGCCGGCGGCGGCGACGTCGCGGCCGCGGCCGCCGAGCACTCCGGGTCGGGCGCCCGCTGGCCCCGGCTCCGGGTGGCGGCGCGGGCGGGCGGGCCCCGGCTTCCTCCCTCAGACCCCGAGGAGCGGCTCGGCGGCCCGGAGCGCGACGTCGCTCCCCACCGCGAGCGAGCCCGGGACGGCGACGTCGCACCAGACGCCGAACCTCCCGTCGTGGTGCCGCGCCAGCGTGCGGAAGACGTCGCGGTCCCCCCCGAGGCCGGGCTGCGGCCGGGTCACCATGGTGCAACGCACGCAGCCCTCGGTCGGCGTCAGCACGGCAACGCCGACGTGCAGGTTCCGCCCGACCCAGGTGTCCTCGACGAACCCCTCGCCCTCGGCGTCGACGAGCACGTTGGGACGGAACCGTCGCGGGTCCCATGCCCCGTCCGGGTGGAGCGCGGCCCCGGCCCGCAGCGACGCGGTGGTCAGCAGCAGCAGCGCCGCGGTGTCGACGTAGCGGCTCTCCGGCATGGTGAACTCGATGGCCCGGCTGGTGTCGTCGGTGGCGTCCTCGAAGTACTCCGCTCGTCCAGGTGCCTCCTCGACCGAGGTGACGAGCGAAGCCGGGCTCCCGAGCCACTCTGAGAGGAGCCGGTCGGTCGCCGGGCCGGCCCCCTCCACGACCTGGCCGCCCGGCAGCGTGATGACGGGATGACCGTCACCGAAGGCGGCGCTGGCCTGCAGCAGCTCCGGTCGGCGCCGTGCCGTCAGGATGCGGCCGGTGAGGCCGTCGCGGATGCCCCACCGGCGGTCGCCCTCGAGCCCGTCCCGCTCGACGACCGCCGTCTCGAGCGGCTCGCCCTGCAGCGACTTGACGGGATAACGCCAGATGCCGACGACGTCCACGCGACCACCTCCACCGGTTCGGGTGGGTCACAGCGTGCAGGCAGCGCAGGTCCCCTGTCGACCGGAAGGCGAGACATCGTCGTGCGGCGCCCGTCGGGTGCCTGCACCGGCGGGACGCCGCGGCCTTCGGCCGCTGCAGCGGTCCCGGTGCGGGACGCACCGGAGCCGGTGGGGCAGTGGCGACGCCGCGCGCGGGCCAGCACGACAGGATCCACCGCAGGAAGTCGCCCTACTTCAGTCGTGCGCGGAACGAGGCGGACGTGTGCGGAATTGCCCGTCGTGGGTGAGCGTGACGTTGCAGGTGTAGAGCGGGGCCTCGGGGGGCGGGTGCCGCTGCTGCCCGGGTCGGCGGGGCCCGGTGACGCCGTGGTGCTCGTCCGACCGGAGGGGATGCGCATCGAGCCCGACCCCGCCGGCCCGGCGACCGGGTGCGACTGGCGCCGCGCGGCGACCGGGCCCTGGCCGTCGCCCCCTGACCCCCCGGTGCGCTCCGGCCGCCCGCGAGCCTGCGGATACGCTGCCCGGGTGAGCGACCCGGAGGCCCGACCCGCCCGTGACGGCACCGACGGCGACCCGTTCGAGCTCGCCGCGGCCGCGGCCGACGTGATCGGGGAACGGACTGGCGTCGCGGCGCACGACGTGGCCCTCGTCCTGGGCTCCGGCTGGGGACCGGCCGCGGAGCTGCTCGGTGAGACGCTCACCACCGTCGCCAACGAGGACGTGCCGGGCTTCGGTGCCGCCGCCGTCGCCGGGCACTCGGGCACTCTCCGCTCGGTCGCCGTCGGGCAGACCGGTCGGCGGGCGCTGGTCTTCGGCACGCGCACCCACCTCTACGAGGGCCGGGGCGTGCGCGCCGTCGTCCACGGCGTCCGCACCGCCGCAGCCGCCGGCTGCCGCACCGTCGTGCTCACCAACGGCTGCGGCGGCCTGCGGCCGGAGTGGGCGCCGGGCACCCCGGTCCTCATCGCCGACCACATCAACCTCACCGGGGTCTCCCCCGTCGAGGGCCCGACCTTCGTCGACGTCACCGACCTCTACACCCCGCGGTTGCGCGACCTGGCCCGCGAGGTCGACCCGGACCTGCCGGAGGGGGTCTACGTGCAGTTCCGCGGGCCGCAGTACGAGACGCCAGCCGAGGTGCACATGGCGAAGGTCATCGGCGGCGACCTCGTGGGGATGTCCACGGCGGTCGAGGCCGTCGCCGCGCGCCAGAGCGGGTTGGACGTCCTCGGCATCTCGCTGGTCACCAACCCCGCCGCCGGCATCTCGCCCACCCCGCTCGACCACGCCGAGGTGCTCGCGGCCGGGCAGGCTGCCGCGCAGCGCTGCGGGCGGCTGCTCGCCGACGTCGTCGCCCGGATCTGACGAGCGACAGGAGGCATGCCATGGGTTCCACCGCCGTCCACGGGGGTCCGCTCGGGTCACCGGCGAGCGGCGAGCCGCTGCACCCCGGGGTGCTCGAGGCTGCCCGGGCGTGGGCCGACGACGACCCCGACCCGCAGACGCGCGAGGAGCTGACGGCGCTGGCGGCGGTCGCCGACGGCGGCGACGTCGCGGCCGCGGCCGAGCTCACCGACCGGATGTCCGGGCTGCTGACGTTCGGGACCGCCGGGCTGCGAGGAGCGCTCGCGGGCGGCCCGAACCGGATGAACCGCGCGGTGGTGATCCGGGCGGCGGCCGGGCTCACGGCATACCTGCAGGACGACCTGGGCACCCGCGAGCCGTTTGTCGTGGTCGGCTTCGACGCCCGGCGCAACTCCGACGTGTTCGCGCGGGACACGGCCGCGGTGGTGACCGGGCTGGGTGGGCGGGCGGCCGTCCTCCCGCACCCGCTGCCGACGCCGGTGCTCGCGTATGCCGTGCGCCTCCTCGGCGCCGACGCGGGGGTCATGGTCACGGCCAGCCACAACCCGCCGCAGGACAACGGGTACAAGGTGTACCTCGGCGACGGGCGGCAGATCGTGCCGCCCGCGGACGCCGGCGTCGCCGCACACATCGCCGCAGTCCGCTCGGTCGCCTTGGTGCCGCGGCCGGACGACGGCTGGGAGACGCTTCCCGACGACGTGCACGAGTCCTACCTCGACGCGGTCGCCGGGGTGCTCGACCCGGCGTCGCCGCGCGAGGTGCATGTCGTGCACACGGCGCTGCACGGGGTGGGGACCGGCACGGTGCGCGCGGCGTTCGCGCGGGCCGGGTTCCCCGAGCCGCTGGTGGTGCCCAGCCAGGCGGAGCCGGACCCGGCGTTCCCGACCGTGGGCTTCCCGAACCCCGAGGAGCCGGGGGCCATGGACGCGGCGCTCGAGCTGGCCGAGCAGACCGGGCCGGACCTCGTCGTCGCCAACGACCCGGACGCCGACCGGTGCGCGGTCGCGGTGCCGGGCCGGGGCGGCTGGCGGATGCTCACCGGCGACGAGCTCGGGGTGCTGCTCGGGGTGCACCTGCTGCGGCGGGGGCGGATCGGGCCGGGGCGGTGCTTCGCGAGCTCGGTCGTCTCCTCACGGCTGCTCGCCGCGGTGTGCGCGGCGGCCGGGGTGCGGCATGAGGAGACCCTGACCGGCTTCAAGTGGATCGCGCGGGCCGAGGGGCTGCGCTACGGCTACGAGGAGGCGCTCGGCTACTGCGCCGCGCCGGACGTCGTGCTGGACAAGGACGGGGTGAGCGCGGCGCTGCTCGTCGCCGAGTGCGTGGCGGGCCTGCGGGCCGACGGGCGGGGCGTCGAGGACCTGCTCGACGAGGTGGCGGCCGCGCACGGGGTCCACCTCACCGGGGCGCACAACGTCCGGGTGAGCGACCTGTCGCTGACCTCGTCGGTGATGGCGCGGCTGCGGGCCGGCGGCCCGGCGGGCGTCGCCGCGGCGTGCGGGTCGGACGTGGCCGAGTGGGACGACCTCGCGCGGGGGTACCACGGGCTGCCGCCCACGGAGGGGCTGCGGTGGGTGCTCGCCGACGGCTCCCGCGTGGTCGTGCGGCCGTCGGGCACCGAGCCGAAGCTCAAGGCCTACCTCGAGGTGGTCGAGCCGGTGCCCGGGGGCGACGTGGCGCAGGTGCGGCCGGCCCGCGACCGCGCCTCCCTTCGGCTGGGAGTGCTGCAGGAGGCCGTGGCGTCGCTGACAGCGCCGGTATAGCATGGTGTAAACAGAAGTTGTTCCCTACACATCGGGGCACCACGTGCGGACCAACATCGACATCGACGACGACCTCCTGGCGCGGGCGCAGCAGGCGACGGGCGCCACCACCAAGAAGGCGACCGTGGAGCAGGCGCTCCGCACGGTGGTCCGACTCGCCGAGCAGGCGAGGATCAAGGAGCTTCGGGGGGCGCTGCGGTGGGAAGGCGACCTCGACGCCATGCGCACCGACCGACCGTGATCGTCATCGACTCGAGCGTCTGGATCGACTACTTCTCAGGGAACCCCTCGAAGGAGGCGGACCGGCTCGACGCCCTCCTGGGCATCGAGCCGGTCGCGATCGGCGATCTCATCCTGCTCGAGGTGCTGCAGGGCTTCCGCGCCGACTCCGACTTCCGGCGTGCTCGAGACCGGCTGCTGGCCCTGCCCGTCGTGGAGATGCTGGGTGCCGCCGCCGCCGTGCGCGGCGCAGCGCACTACCGGATGCTGCGACGGCGAGGCGTCACCATCCGCAGGACGGCTGACGTCGTCATCGCGACCGCGTGCATCCGGGACGGCCACTCGCTCCTCTTCGCCGACCGCGACTTCGAGCCCTTCGTCGAGCATCTCGGGCTGGAGCGGGCGTGACCGGACCGGGGCCGGCGACGGCATACGTGGGGGTGTACGACGCGAAGGGGACGCTGCTCGGCGAGGTGAGCTACGTCGTCGGCAAGGCGCTGCACCTGCGGCACTGCTCGCTGTGCGACATCACCCACTCGCCGCTGCGCCGGAAGGCGGCCTGGGACGCGATGGTGACCCGGCTCGGTGTGCCGTTCGAGCTGCTGCACCGCGACGAGATGCCGGCCGATGTCGCGGCCGCCGTGGCAGCGACCGGGCTGCCGGTGGTGCTGGCCCGCCTCGGCGACGGCGGGCTGAGCCCGGTGATCGGCCCGGCGGACCTCGGGCCGATGCAGGGCTCGGTGGAGGCCCTGGAGGCGGCGCTGTGGTCGGCCCGACCGTAGGATCCAGGACGGTCCGGGCGGGCTAGCGGTAACGGTGGCCGAGAGCGGGTGCGGGCCTGCCGCCCGACGAGGATCGGGACGAAGTCGCGGACGGCAGCGTCCCGGAACCCGGAGGTCACGGCGGCCACCGTCGTGCGCACCTCCGAAAGGCCCCGTTGTCGTCGAGCGGTCAGCGGCCGACAGGGCATTCCGGACGCCGATGAGCCACACCACTCCCCGGCCGCGCGGACACGAGCCGGGCGGACGCCCACCCGCTATCCCGCGGTGCTCGCGTAGGGCACCCGCTGCCAGGTGAGGACGTCCGAGCCGCGGCGGTTGACTGTCACCGACAGCCAGTCGACGTTGTTGCTCGACCCGTTGACCGTGACGCGCTGCACGTTGTCCGCGGGGACGGTGACCCCGTAGGTCGCCAGCCATGGCGACCCGGCCGCAAGCGGTCGGTCGGCGTTGTAGAGGTGGCTGTCGCCGTTGAAGAGGTAGACCGGCCCGTCGAACCGTGCGGCCTCCGCGGCGATCACGCGCACCAGCGGCTGGAAGGCCGAGATGTCGCCCGCCGTGGGCGTGTAGGTCGGGTCGAACATGTCGGCCTGCTGCAGCAGGACCACCGCGCGGTCACCGCGCAGCCGTGCGTCGGCGAAGCTCCGGCGAACCAGCGCGAGCGTGTTCGCCATCCGCGCCCGCTGCTCGCGGACCTGCGCCGGGGTCGCGGTGCTCTGACCGATGCCGGTCCAGGGCTGCAGGTCGTTGTTGCTGCCGACGACGTGGAGCACCGCGAACTCCACCCTCTGGCGCCTCAGCGACACGTTCTCGGGGAAGCCCTCGTTGACCTGTGACTTCACCCGGACCGGGTCCTGGCCCAGGCTGCGGCGCGGGTCGGGGAAGAACACCGACCGGGTGAAAGCGAGCCGCTCCAGCGGGTTGTACTGCCCGTTGCTGACCCGGTGGCAGTCGGTCCACTCGTTGTCGCCGGGCGTGTACACCAAGGGGCCCTGGAAGCGGTCGAAGTCCGCTTTGATGAGCCGGTAGTAGTCGTCGTCGCAGCGCGTCGACCCGCTCTTGATGTCCCCCACGTGGAAGGTCAGCCGGGGCTCCGCGGCGTTGATCTGGTCGATCCACCAGGGGAAGGCGGCGACCTGCGCAGCGCCGTAGGGCACGTCGCCGATGACCGCGAACGTGTATGCCGGCTGCCCGCCACCGTCACCAGACACCGGTGTGCCGGTCCCGGCCACGGCCGGCAGCGCTGCGGATGCCGTGAGGCCGGTGGTGGCGACCACGAGGGCGGCAAGGGCGGCGGCGCGACGTCCGGTAGGCATGGGGGCGACACTCCCAGCCCGGTGCAGCCGCCCGGTGAACGGGACTGGTCGAACACACCACGACCACGTGACCGGCCAGCAGGTCCAGCCGCCCGAACCTCCTGTGCCGCCGCCGACCGTGGTCGTGGTCGTGGTCGTGGTCGCAGCCACGATGGTGGGCCGGCCCGACAGTAGGCTGACGCTCTTCAGAGCCCCAGCATCGCGGCGCCGGTTCGGCGCGCGGGACGGATGGAGGTCGAGGTCATGAGCACGACACGGGCCAGGCAGGCCGCACCGGTCCGGTTCCGGGCCGAACTGTCCAGCATCGACGACGTCGGACTCGTGCGACTCCCGGAGGCGGCCAGCGAGCAGCTTCCGTCGCGGGGGCAGGTCGCCGTGCACGCGACGATCGACGCTCACCCGTTCGAGACCGTGGTGGAGCCGGACGGCCGCCGGGGGCACTGGGTCCGCGTCGACCGCCACGTCCAGGAGGCCGCGGACGTTCACCCCGGGGACACCGCCGAGCTGACCTTGGAGGTCGCGCCGGACTGGCCCGAGCCGGACCTGCCCGACGACCTGGCTGCCGCGCTGGACGCGGCGCCCCCCGCCCTCCGGGACATCTGGCAGGACATCACTCCGATGGCCAGGTGGGAGTGGGTCCGCTGGGTCCGGGCGACGGCGAACCCCGCGACGCGACAGCGGCGGGTCGAGGTGAGCATCTCGAAGATGAGCGGCGGGAAGAGGCGACCGTGCTGCTTCGACCTCGCCTCCTGCACCGACCCCGAGCTCGCCAGGGGCGGCCGGCTGCGGGAGTGGTGAGGCTCTCCCCCGACACCCCACGCCCGAGCGCTTGCAGGTTGCTAGCATCCACCTGCATGACCACCCTCTACGTGCGCGACGTGCCTGACGAGGTCGCCACAACGCTCAAGGCGCGAGCGGCTGCCGAAGGCAAGTCCCTCTCCGCCTACGTGGCGGCGGAGCTGACCCGGGTGGCGACGCACCCGACGAACGCGGAGGTCGTCGCCGGACTGCGTGATCGTGACCGCTCCTCCGCACCCAGCGTGGCCGACATCGTCGATGCGGTGCAGGCCGGTCGCCGGTGATCGTGGTGGACGCCTCGGCGATGGTCGAGGCGCTCGTCGGTCAGGAGCCTCACGAGGATCTGCTGAGCGCGCTGGCCGGCGAGGTGGACGCCCCCTCGCTCGTGGACGTCGAGGTGCTCGCGGCGCTTCGCGGTCTGAGCCTGGGGGGCAAGCTGGACCGAGGACAGGCGGAACAGGCCCTGCGTGACCACTGCTCCCTGACCATCACCCGTCACCCGGTCAGCCCCTTCGCTGACCGCATCTGGCACCTCCGGCACCAGCTCACGGCCTATGACGCCTGCTACGTGGCACTGGCCGAGGCCCTTCGCGCTCCGCTGTACACCTGCGACGCCAGGCTCGCCCGGGCCGGGCATGACGCCGAGGTCCGTGTGGTCTCCGCAGGGCGCTGACTGCGCGGTCCGTGATTCCGCGTGACCCCGCGTCTCGACACCTGTCGGCTCCGAGGACGAGGACGAGGTCGACGGGACGCCGGCAGCCGGCTCACGCCGGCGCTAGCCGCTGACGAGCCCCAGGACGGGGAAGGTGTGGCCCTCCCAGATCAGGCGAGACGCCTCCTCCGGATGAAGGGCAGCCCCGAGGCCCCGTGGGAACGAACTTGCCTATTGGCAGCATCGTGACGGGCGGGCGCGGGGTGCTCGGGGATAGGCGGTGTCGAGTTACGCGCTCAGCGGTCCGCCGGGGCGGCTCAGCCGGGGCGGTCAGCCGACCTCACCGGCGGACGAGGCCCCCCACCACCTGCCGCGCCGCTCCCAGCCCGCCCACCGGCCGGAA
>DASQFD010000091.1:0-28227 GCA_035633255.1 Dermatophilaceae bacterium | reverse complement strand
GGCGCGGCCGGTGCGGCCCGCCCGCCCGGCCCGGCCAGGCGCGGCCCGTCGGCGACAATGATCCACGTGGCTGACGAGACCGCGTTCACCAAGGGGCACGGGACGGAGAACGACTTCGTCCTGCTCCCCGACCTCGACGGCGTCCTCGACCTCCCGGCCGCAGCCGTCGCCCGCATCGCCGACCGCCGTGCCGGCATCGGCGCCGACGGGGTGATCCGGGTGGTGCCGACCGCGGCCGCGCAGGAGCCCGCGGTGCGCGCCCAGGCCGGCGAGGCCCGCTGGTTCATGGACTACCGCAACGCCGACGGCTCGCTCAGCGAGATGTGCGGCAACGGCGCCCGCGTGCTCGCCGCCTACCTGCTGCGGGAGGGGCTGGAGCGGGGGGACTCCTTCGCCCTCGCCACCCGCGCGGGGCCCAAGCAGGTCCGGGTCGAGGGCGGGGGGGAGTTCGCCGTCGACCTCGGCCCGTGGCGGCTGGCCGACCCGGAGCGCGCCCACGCGGAGGGCTTCGACAGCCTCGTGCACCTTGACGGCGGTCAGGGTGACCCCTTCTCGGCGCTCAGCCTCGACCTCGGCAACCCGCACACCGTGGTCGCGCTGCCCGAGAGCGTCGACCTCGGCGCGCTCGACCTCTCCCGCGCTCCCGTGGTCCACCCGCTGCCGCCGCACGGCACCAACGTCGAGGTGGTGCGCCCGCTCGGCCCCGGCCACCTGGCCCTGCGCGTGCACGAGCGCGGCGTCGGCGAGACCCGGTCCTGCGGCACCGGCGTCTGCGCCGCCGCGCTCGCCACCGCCTTCTGGGCCGGCGCCGACACCACGTCCGGACAGTGGACGGTCGACGTCCCCGGTGGGCGGCTCCGGGTCCGCCCGCTCCCTTGTGACCGGGTCGAGCTCGCCGGGCCCGCCGTCCTCGTCGCCGACGGCACGATCCACCTGGGCGCGCTGGAGGGCCCACCCACGCTGGCCGACTGAGGGTGGGTCAGCCCTCCCGGGCGACCTCCAGCACCCGGAAGCCGCCGGACGTCGACAGCCGGCGCACGGCATACCCCTCTCCCAGCGCCCCGGGCAGCCAGCCCGCCAGGCTGTCGGCCCCGAGGTTCTTGGCGACCACGAGGTGGGCCACGCCACCGGCGGCCAGGCGGGGCAGCCAGGTGAGCAGCAGGTCGTGCAGTGCCGCCTTGCCCACGCGCACCGGGGGGTTGGACCAGATCCGGTCGAAGCGCACCGACTCGGGTATGCCGTCCGGCCCGCTCGCGCGCACCGCGCCCAGCCCCAGCGCGGAGGCGTTGACCGCCGTGAGGTCGACGGCGCGCTCGTTGACGTCCACGGCATACACGGTGGCGGCCGGGGAGCGCAGCGCCAGGGTCAGCGCCAGCGGCCCCCAGCCGCAGCCCAGGTCGAGCAGGGTGCCGTGGGGCGGGGGGTCGGGGACCGAGGCGAGCAGGACCGCGGTGCCCCTGTCCACGCCACCGGGGGAGAAGATGCCGGGCGCCACCTCGACCTCGAGCTCGCGCCCGGCGAGGCGCACGCGCACCCGCCGGCGCTCGTCGGCGCTGGCCGGGGCGGCCGTGAAGTAGTGCTCGGTGCCGGCGGCGTGCTGCTCCACGGGCACAACCTACGGCGACCGGCCCCTCACGAGGCGGGGAGTATTTCCGTGGCTCCCGCCGTTGACGGGTGAGAGCCTATGACTGAGATGACGACACGACACGACGTGCTCGCCGCCCGCGCCGAGGCGCTCGCCGAGCAGACCACCGACTCCGACATCCGCCTGCCCGGCGACACCGAGCACCTGGCACCGCTGGACGGCGACCAGCTCGACCGTGAGGAACGGGCCGCCCTGCGGCGGGTCCCGGGGCTGTCCACCGAGCTCGAGGACGTCACCGAGGTCGAGTACCGCCAGCTGCGCCTCGAGCGAGTGGTGCTGGCCAGCGTGTGGTCCGAGGGCAGCCTCCTGGACGCGGAGAACTCGCTGCGGGAGCTGGCGGCGCTCGCGGAGACCGCCGGTGCGGTGGTGCTCGACGGCGTGGTCCAGCGGCGCGCGCGCCCGGACGCCGCCACCTACCTCGGCAAGGGCAAGGCCCAGGAGCTGCGCGACCTCGTGGTCGCCGAGGGCGCCGACACGGTCATCTGCGACAGCGAGCTCGGCCCGAGCCAGCGCCGCGCGCTCGAGGACGTCGTGCAGGTCAAGGTGATCGACCGGACGGCCCTGATCCTCGACATCTTCGCCCAGCACGCCAAGAGCAAGGAGGGCAAGGCCCAGGTCGAGCTGGCCCAGCTGCAGTACCTCCTGCCGCGGCTGCGTGGCTGGGGTGAGTCGATGTCCCGGCAGGCCGGTGGGCAGGCCGCCGGCGGTCAGGGGATGGGGTCGCGCGGACCGGGTGAGACCAAGATCGAGCTCGACCGGCGGCGGATCAACACCCGCGTCGCCAGGCTGAAGCGGGACATCACCGGCATGAAGACCCACCGCGACACCATGCGCGGCAGCCGGCACGCCCAGGGCATCCCGAGCGTCGCGATCGCGGGCTACACCAACGCCGGCAAGTCCTCCCTGCTCAACCGGCTCACCGGTGCCGGGGTGCTCGTGCAGAACTCGCTGTTCGCCACCCTCGACCCGACGGTGCGCCGCGCCGAGACCGCCGACGGGCGCGAGTACACCCTGACCGACACCGTCGGCTTCGTCCGGGCGCTGCCGCACCAGCTGGTCGAGGCGTTCCGCTCCACCCTGGAGGAGGTCGCCGAATCCGACCTGCTGCTGCACGTGGTCGACGGCTCGCACCCCGACCCCGAGGGGCAGATCAGCGCGGTGCGGGCGGTGCTCGCCGACGTCGACGCCGCGGACGTCAAGGAGGTGGTGGTCGTCAACAAGGCCGACGTCGCCGACCCCGAGGTGCTCGACCGGATCCGCCGGCACGAGAAGCACTGCATCGCCGTGTCCGCGCGGACCGGCGAGGGGGTCGAGGAGCTGCGCGAGCTCATCGCCACCGAGCTGCCGCAGCCGGACATCGCCGTCGACGTCCTCGTGCCCTACGACCGCGGCGACCTGGTCAGCCGCATGCACGCCGAGGGTGAGGTGCTCACCAGCGACCACATCGCCGAGGGCACCCGGCTGACCGGCCGGGTGAACGCCGACCTCGCCGGTGAGCTGACGGCATACCGCTCCTGACGGCGGCCGCGAGGGCGGCGCGTGTCGCCGCACTGGCGACGTGATGGGGCCGCCGCCGCGCGGTGCCGGCCAGCGGCCCTTATGCCGCGGAGCCGGGCCCCCGGATCGAGGCGCCTTCGGTATGCCGGTGCCGGAGGCACGGTGCCCAGCCGCTGGTGGCCTGGTCACCGACCTGGCCCCGGTGCGTTGCTCAGCCCTGGAGCCTGGCCACCAGCTCGCCCCGGCTGCGGACGCCCACCTTGAGGAACAGTGCCTTGAGGTGGTCGTGCACGGTGTGCGGCGAGATGAACAGGCGGTCGGCGACCTCCTGGGTGCTCCGTCCGGCCAGCACCTCCAGGCAGACGTCGCCCTCTCGGGCGGTGGCCCCGTAGGCGGCGAGCAGCAGGTGCACCAGCTCCGCGGTCGTGGCGGGCTCGACCGTCACCACCAGCTGCTCGGGTGCGTCGCCGGCGATGAGGCGGCTGGCCTGGAGGACTACCCAGTTCCCGGCGCCGTCGCGCATCCTGGTCCGCGCCGTGCCCGCGGGGGCGGCGCCCGCGCTGGCAGCGACGGCATACAGGGTCATGGCGAACCGGCCCGGTGCCGCGGCCTCCGTGTCGGCGAGCCAGGACTCGGCCGCGCGGGTGGCGGCTCGCAGCTCGCCGTGCGGGCCCACCAGCACGATCACCGGTCCGCCACCGACCCCGGCGGCGCGGCCGGGCTCGCGCAGCGCGACCCGGGTGGCGCCGGCGACGGTCTCGGCGACGGCCGCGAGGAACTCCACCTCACGCTCGCTGAAGTCCGGGCCCGGCTCGCGGAAGAGCGTGCCGACCGCCCACGGGAACCCGTCGACGAGGAACACCGCGCGCAGCTCGTGCTCCAGACCCTGGGGCCGAAGGAGGTCGTTGAGCCGGACGCTGCGGACCGTCTCCCGGTGCGGCGCATCGGACAGGCGGGTCACGGGCCGGGATCGCCGCGACAGCTGAGTGAACGGGTTCGGCTCCGACCCTGCGTACTCGCTCTCGGCGAAGCGCAGGGCATACTCCTCGGGCACCGGCCACGGGGGCCAGTTCGTGACCGACGTCATGAGCATGGTGCTCGGGTCGACCGCGGCCCAGCACGCCTGCGGGAACGGCACGGTGCGGTGCACGACGGCGAGCACCGCCGCGTGCAGCTCGGCCAGGTCCAGCCCGCTGGTGGCCAGCGCGGCGATCTCGCGCTGGGCACGCTGGGCTCGCACCTCCCACATGGGGCCAGTATCCGGCCGCGTCACGGCTGCGCAATCCCCTGATCCGGGGATGACCCGACCCGGACGGAACCCCTGGTCGGGGGATGGGCGGCACCGGTCGACCGGCCTAGCGTCCGCAGGACAGCGTGCCTCGCCCGGCACGCGGGCCGGCCGATCGGGAGGGAACGCGAATGCTGCCTCACCACAGCGCCTCTGGTCAGGGGACCCAGCTCGCGGCCCTCGACGCGGTCCACACCGTCAAGATCGGTGCGGCCGAGACCGAGGGGCTCTACGAGCTGTTCGAGATCGACGTGCCGAGGGGGCACACCGTGCCACCACACCGGCACGCCTGGCTCGAGGCCTACTACGTGCTGCACGGACGGATGGGCGCGCACGTCGACGACACCGGGTACGAGCTGGGACCCGGCTCGTCGCTGACCGTGCCCCCGTACGCCCTGCACACCCTCTCGCCGCTCAGCCCGTCTCTGGGGTTCCTCGTCTTCACCCTCACCGACGCCATGGGTGCGTTCTTCGCCGACCTGGACCGGCACGTCCCCCACGGGCGACCGCTCGAGGACGTCGTCCCGCTCGTCCTCGAGGTCGCAGGACGTCACGGCGTCACCTTCTCCGGGCCCGGACCGTCATGAACGCGGTCGCGCAGGCCTTCGCGCTCCTGCAGGCGCTGGTCTATGTCGCCGTCTTCCCGCTGGAGAGCTTCCTCCTCCGGCGGCCCCGGGTGCAGAGGTTCCTCAGCACACCCCCCGAGAACGTCCCGGCCGTGCTGATGTGGGCCTTCCCTCTCGGCTTCCGGAACCTGCTGATCGGCCTGGGGACGATGGTGGGCCTGGTGCTGCTCCACACCGGGCAGGAGGACGCGGGACGGGCCCTGGTCCTCTACTGCTGCGCCTACATGGTGCTCGGCGGCAGCACGATGGCCGTCGCGGACTGGCTGGGCTACTACCCGAAGCGCGGCGACAGCATCCCGGGCACCCTCGGCGCCACGGTGCCCGCCCTGCTCGCGCTGGTCGCCGCGGCCGGGTGAGGGTGTGCCGGCGGATGCGGTGCGTGCCGGAGCGAGGAACGAGCCGGGTGAGTCGGGGTGGCACGCTGGCACGCCGGTGGCCGACCGCAGCGCCGCGGGTCGCCCCCGTCGCCAGCCGAAGGCCGCCAGCCTGGGACGCCACCCTGGGACGCCAGTGCCGACCGGGCCGACGTGCACGCCCGCATGCGGGAGGTCGCCGAGGGCGAGCCGGAGCACCGGCGTCTGTCCGGGTCTCGAGGCATGGTTCGAGCCGGCCGTGGTGCTGGCGTCGATGCACCCGCCGCGCACCCGGATGGCGCTAGTCACCTGGCTGGGCATCTGGCCGACGGCCACGCTCGCGTTGTGGCACCTGGCCCCACTGTTGCGGGGCTGGGGCGTGCCGTTCGTCCTGGTGACCGCCGTCAACACCGCCCTCATCACTGCCGCGACGACGTGGCTGGTCATGCGGCGGCTCACCCGGGTGATGCGCCGCTTCCTGGTACTGGAAGGGCCAGCGAGGCAGTGACAACCGCCACCCTCGGACACCAGAGCCGGCCGGCGGCTGGGAGCGGTGAGACGCGGCGCGCCGTCGGTGACGTCACGCGGCTCGCGCTCGGGCAGGGGTCGGTCACCGGGTCACGAGAAACCTTGGCGCTCACTCTCGCCCTGGGCGAGGTCGACCAGGACCTCGCGGAACTGCGCGTAGCGGGCGTGGCCGACCTGGTCCGCCCACTCGGTCTCGAGGTCCTGCATCCGACGCGCGAAGCGGCGCAGCACGCGGGTGCCGGTCGGGGTGCGGCGCACCACGCGCACTCGGCGGTCGGTAGGGTCCGGGCTCACCGTCAGGTAGCCGCGGTCGGCCAGCCAGCCGACGAACTGTCCCGCCCCCTGCTTGGTCATCCGGACCCGATCGGCGAGGGCGGTCACGCTGACCCCCTCGTTCGGGACTGAGGAGAGCACCCGGATGTGGGACTGCCGCAACCCGCCCCAGTCCTCCTCGTCGAGGACCACGCGCACCCGCCCGAACACGAACCCGACCAGCGCCGGCAGCGGCGCCGGCTCATCGGAAAGTCCCTTGACGACTGTCATAAACCTACTTTACCGTCATCGCTAGGAAAGTTGCTTTCCAGGTGGGGAGGGTGGGCATGTCGGATCCAGTCTCGTTCGGTGCTGCGGCCGTGACGGTCGCGGAGCTGCAGGAGATCGTCGCCGCCTCATTGGGGGAGCCCAGTGACGACGTCACCGTGACCGGGTGCCGCGTCGACCGCGTCGACTACGACGTGCCGGCGATCCTCACCCTCGACCGGCACTGGGTGAGCGGCACCGCTCGCACGCCGTCGGGGGAGCGGCCGTTCCGGCTGTTCGTCAAGACGATCGGCTCCTTCACCCGCTCGCCGCTGTTCGAGCTGGTGCCGGAGGACGTGCGGTCCGTCGCCGCGGCGGTGCCGTGGCGCACCGAGGCGGACGTGTACCGCAGCGAGCTGGCCGCCCACCTCCCCCTCGGCCTGCGGATGCCGAGGGCGTATGCCGTGCGGGACATCGACGACCTGAGCGCCGCGCTGTGGCTCGAGGCCGTCCCGGTGGTGCAGCGCCGGTGGAGCGTCGCGGACCACGCCGAGGCGGCCTTCCGGTTGGGTCGCTTCGCGGCCAGTCCCGGCGTGGCCGGAGCCGTGAGCGACGTGGCCGTGCACTACACCCCCCGGCAGTACGCCAGTGGGCGGTTCGAGCACCAGGTCGTGCCGGCCCTGCGGGACGACGCGCTGGCGCGGCACCCCCTGTTGGCACCGAGCTTCGGTCCGCTTCGACCGCGCATGCTGGCTGCCGTGGAGCAGGTCCCGCACTGGCTCGACGAGCTCGAGGCCGCCCCCATCGGCACCTCGCACGGGGACGCGTCCGTCAACAACCTGCTGCGGGTGGCCGGCAGCGACGACCTCGTCCTCCTGGACTTCGGCTTCCTCGGCCGGCAGCCAGTGGGCTTCGACCTCGCCCAGCTCCTCGTCGGCGAGATCCAGCTCGGCCGCCGCGCGGCGTCGGAGCTGGCACCTCTTGAGGCGGCGATCGTCCCGGCCTTCGTCGCAGGTCTGACCGCTGAGGGGATGAGCGTCCCCGGCGAGGTCGTGCAGCGGGTCCATGCCCTGCAGATGTCCCTGTTCAGCGGGCTGTCCGCGTACCCGTTCGAGCACCTGGCGAGCGAGCCCACGCCGGAGCTGATGGCGCTGGCCGAGGAGCGCGCTCAGTTGGCGCGCTTCTGCCTCGACCTCGTGGACTCGACCCGGCCCATCCGCCCGGTGCATTCGCCGCGACGGTGAACGAAGGGCACTCGGCGGGAGTCGTGCCGAGGGCTGGCAACGCCAGCACCTGCCGCAGGCCACGGCCATCGCGGCAGTGACCGCTCGACCGACCCAACCAGAGGAGGAACCATGCACCCCACACCGTCGTCGTCCCCCGGTGTCAGCCACCCGCACACCCTTGGCGTCCGTCCGGTCGCGAGCGGCACGTGGACGGTCGTGCCCGAGGCCAGCAGGGCGGCCTTCACGGTCCGCGACAAGCTGTTCGCCACGGTCCACGGCACCTTCCCCGTCCGGGCCGGCACGGTCGTGACGGATACCCACGGCGCCGTGGTGCGAGCCCGGATGGAGCTCGAGGTGGCCGGCGTGACGACCGGCAACGCCCGCCGGGACCGTGACCTGCGGAAGCCGCACCTCCTCGACGCCGCCGCCCATCCGACCGTCGTCGTGGAGGCCGACCGGGTCACGCCGTCCGAGGCTGGCTGGACCGTCGAGGCACGGCTGACCGCACGCGGTGCCTCCTCCCCGTTGGAGCTGCGGGTCACCCCGTCCGGTGCGGACGACCGGCAGGTCCAGGTCCGTGTGACCGGGCGACTCGACCGCTCCGGCCTGGGGATGCGGGTCCCGACCGTCGTCATCGGCCGCCACGTCGAGATCGACGTCGACGCGCTCTTCCGCCGAGCGTGACAGCGCCGTGCGGAGGAGGCCCGCGACGTCGGGTGGCGGTATGGCGGAGCGCCGTCGGTCGCCACTGAGGCTCGGTGTGGGCGCGGCAGCGTTGCTGGTGAGCGCGGGATGCGCGACCGGCACCCCGACGCCGGCCCCCTCACCGGCGCCGGCCGTCTCGCTGGCGCCATTGGCCGCCCCCGTGACGAGAACGCTCTCGCCCGCGGTCACCAGCAGGTACGCGGAGCGGATCCAGGCCAAGATCCGCGTGGACGAGGGCGACGGGCTCGCTGCTGTCGCCGGTGCCGTCTGGGTGAAGACCGACGACGGCCGGGTGGTGCGGGTGGACCCCGGCACCAACCGGGTGACCGGGGCGGTTCGCACCGACACGGCCGTCGACCCGAACCACTACTGCCAGGGCATCGGCGTCGTCCAGGGCACGGTGTGGGCGTGCTCGGCTGGCGACCAGGCGACCGACGTCGTCGAGGTCGATCCCGACACGGTGAGGGTCACCCGCAGGGTGGGTGCTGACAAGGTCTTCGACCAGCTGAAGCTGCCCGTCACCGCGGGGAGCCTGTGGGTGTTGTCGGCGAACGGGACGACCGCACGGCGGATCGACGCTGCCACCGGCACGGTGGTGACCAGTCGCCCCCTGGGGGCGCGCTGCCCGCAGGTCGACGCGGAGGACGACTCGGTGGTCGCCACGTGCGCCACCGAGTCCCGGCTGCTCCGGCTCGACCCGGGTACGGCGGCCGTCACCGCCCGTGTGGACCTCCCCGAGCCGCGCTCGGCGGCGCTCCTCGACGGCGAGGTGTGGGTGGACACCGCCGAGGGGCTGACCCGGTTGGCCGCCAACCTGCGTGTGTCGGCCGTCTACCCCCGGTTGACTGCTGGGCTGTCCGGTGAGCTGGTGGCGGCCGAGGGAGCGATCTGGCTCCGAGCCGGAAACGGCACCATCACCAAGATCGACCCGGCCAGCGGCAGGGCGCTCGAGCGCGTCATCCCGGACGCCGACCTCACCGCCGGCAGCCTGCTGGTGGCCTACGGCAGCCTCTGGACCACCTCCGGGGACGACGGCGTGCTGTACCGACTCGCACTGCACCCCTGAGCCCGACGCCGATCGGGTGTCAGGGTCGGGGACGTGGTGCCCTGGCAGGCGCCTCGGCGGTCGTGCGAGCGCACGGCACACGCGGCTCGTCCGTCGGGTCGGTGACCGGGGCCCGTGACCGGCGGGCCGGCGGTGGTGCTCAGGACGTGTAGAGGCAGAAGGGATGGCCGGCCGGGTCGAGCAGGACGCGGACCGTCGACTGCGGTTGGTGGTCGGCCAGGCTCGCACCGAGCGCGATCGCCCGCTCCGTCTCGCCCTCGAGGTCGGTCACCTCCAAGTCGAGGTGCAGCATCATCTGCTGGCGCCCCGGCTGCGGCGGCCACACGGGCGGGACGTGCTCCGGGCTGCGCTGGAAGTTGAGGTAGGCGACGCCCTCGCCCGGGTCCAGGGACGCCTCGTTCGCGTCGACGTAATGGATCCGCCAGCCGCGCAACGCCGCGTAGAAGTGGGCGAGGGCGGCCGGGTCGGGCGCGTCGACGACCACACCCCACCAGTCTTGTCGATCCCAACGGTCCGTCCCCGCACCCGGCTCCGAGCCCACGGCCATCCGGCGACGGTACCGCCACGCCGCCTCGTCCTCCGTGGCAGAACGCCGCCGACTCGACGGCCGCCTGACCGGACGCGGAAACCGTCAGAGGACGCGGTTGTGTCAGCGTCCGACGCAATCGTCCGCGTCCGGCCGGCCGCACGGCCGCACGCCGGCCGCCGCGAGTTGGTGTCAGCGCGGCGTCACAGCCGGGCCAGCCCGGTGTCGACGAGGACCGGCTCGCCCGCCTCGTCGCTCGCGTCGAGGTCGACGACCGCGCCGACCGCCCAGTCGTGGTCGCCGGCCGGGTCGTCGAGCACCTGGCGGACCACCCACACCCGACGCTCGCCGAGGTCCTCGAGGCCCGGCACCTCCGCCCGTCCCGGCGCGACCTGGAACAGTGCCGGACCGCGCGCGTCCGGCCCGGTGCCGACGTCGTCGTGCTCGGCCCAGTAGGCGGCCAGCCCCTCGTCCCACGCCTCCCGCGTCGCCAGGACCGGCCGCGCCGGGTCGGTGCGGGCGGCGGTCGCCTGCGACACGGCATACAGGCCGTCGACGTCGTCGCGGGAGGCGAGCTCGACGCGGCGCCACATCGCGCCGCGCACCATCGCGGCGAAGGCGCGCTCGTTGGCGGTGACCGGGCGTGGTGGCCGGGGCGGCTCGTGGGCGGCGGCGGCGGCGGCGCGCACGCTCTCCGGGTCGGTGAGCGCCTCCCACTCGTCCAGGAGCGAGGAGTCGGTCTGGCGGATCGTCTCCCCGAGCCACTCCTCCAGCTCGGCGAGCGCCGGCGTGCGGTGCGCGTCGGGCACCGTCTGGCGCAGCGTGCGGTAGGCGTCGCTGAGGTAGCGCAGCACCACGCCCTCGGAGCGCGCGAGCGAGTAGCGCCCGACGAGGTCGGTGAAGCCCATGCCCTGCTCCCACATGATCCGCACCACCGACTTCGGCGACAGCCCGTCGAGCGGGAGCCAGGGGTGGGTGTGCCGGTAGGTCTCGTATGCCGGCTCCAGCAGCTCGGCGAGCGGGCGCGGCCAGGTGATCTCCTCCAGCCGCTCCATCCGCTCCTCGTACTCCACCCCGTCGGCCTTCATCTCGGCGATCGCCTCACCGCGCGCCTCCCACTGCTGGGCCAGCAGCAGCGGCCGCGGGTCGTCGAGGACGGCCTCGACGACCGAGACGACGTCGAGGGCATGGGTGTCCGCCGCCGCGTCGAGCAGGTCCAGGGCCGCGAGCGCGAACTGCGAGAGCGGCTGGTAGAGCGCGAAGTCGTCGGGGAGGTCGACCGTGAGCGCCACGGTGCGGCCCTCGGCGTCCGGCTCGGGGAGCCGCACCAGCACGCCCGAGTCGAGCAGGCTGCGGGCGAGGCGGATGGCGCGCCGGGCCAGCCGGGCGCGGCCGGCGGCGTCCTCGTGGCTGTCGCGGAGCAGCCGGCTGAGCGCCCGCACCGGGTCGCCCGGCCGCGCCACGACGTTGAGGAGCATCGCGTCGTCCACCCGCATCCGCGACACCAGCGGCTCCGGCGGCGCCGCGACGAGCCGGTCGAAGGTCGCCTTCGTCCACACCACGGTGCCGGCCGGCGGGGTGCTGCGGTGCACCTTGCGGCGCTTCTTGGGGTCCTCGCCGGCCTTGGCGAGCAGCCGCTCGTTCTCGATGACGTAATCGGGCGCCTGGACGACGACCTCGCCGCTGGTGTCGAAGCCGGCGCGCCCGGCCCGCCCGGCGACCTGGTGGAACTCGCGCGCCTTGAGCAGCCGCTCGCGGTGCCCGTCGAACTTGCTCAGCTGCGTCATCAGCACGGTCCGGATGGGGACGTTGATGCCGACGCCCAGGGTGTCGGTGCCGCAGACGACGGTGAGCAGGCCGGCCTGCGCGAGCTGCTCGACCGTGCGCCGGTAGCGGGGGAGCATGCCCGCGTGGTGCACCCCGACGCCCCGCCGCAGCAGCCCGGAGAGGGTGCGGCCGAAGCCGGGGCCGAAGCGCACCGGCCCGAGCCGGGCGGCCAGCTCCGCCTTGCGCTCCCGGTCGAGCGGTATGCCGCGCAGCGACCGGGCCTGCTCGCTCGCCCCCGCCTGGCTCGGGTGCACGACATAGACCGGGGCCCGGTGGGTGGTCACCAGCTCCTCGACCATGTCGGGGAGGGGGGTCAGCGACCACGAGTAGCTCAGCGGCACCGGGCGGTCGGTGCCGGTCACCTCGGCGACCTGCACGCGGGTGCGCCGCTGCAGGTCGCTCGTGATGCGGGACATGTCACCGAGCGTCGCCGACATGAGCAGGAACCGTGCGCTCGTCAGCTCCAGCAGGGGCACCTGCCACGCCCAGCCGCGCTCCGGGTCGGCGTAGTAGTGGAACTCGTCCATGACCACCGTGCCGACGTCGGCGGCCGCGCCCTCGCGCAGCGCGATGTTCGCGAGGACCTCCGCGGTGCAGGCGATGACCGGGGCCCGGGGGTTGACCGAGGCGTCACCGGTGAGCAGCCCGACGTTCTCGGCGCCGAAGACCTCGCAGAGGGCGAAGAACTTCTCGTTCACCAGGGCCTTGATCGGGGCGGTGTAGAAGCTGACCTCGTCCGCGGCGAGCGCGGCGAAGTGCGCGGCCGTGGCCACGAGCGACTTGCCGGAGCCGGTCGGGGTGGACAGCACGACGTGCCGCCCCGAGAACCACTCGATGACCGCCTCGTCCTGGTGGGCGTAGAGGGGCAGGCCGCGCTCCTGCGCCCAGGTGGTGAACACGGCATACAGGCTGTCGGCATCGAGCGGTGCCCCCTCGGCCAGCGCGGCGTCCGCGAGGGGGTGGGGGCGGGCCGGCCGCACCACGGGGGTCGTCACGGGCTCGTCCTCACCCGCTCATCCTCCCAGCGAACCCACCACCCGTGACGAAGCTGCCAATAGGCAGGTTCCGCACGCCTGCGCCCGTCACGAAGCTGCCTATTGGCAGGAAAGTGCACGGGGAGAGCGGGTATGCCTTGAGGTGGGGTCGGGGAGCGCGACCCGGCGGGCGCGGTCAGCTCAGGCCGACCGTGTCACCGTGCTCGTCGATGTCGATGCGCTCGGCGTTCGGGTGGCGGGACAGACCGGGCATGGTGCGCATGTCGCCGCACACGGCATACACGTATCCGGCGCCGACCGCGGCCCGGACCTCGCGCACCGGCAGCCGCCACCCACGGGGCGCGCCGTGCAGCGCCGGGTCCGACGAGATGGACAGGTGCGTCTTGGCGATGACGACCGGCAGGGTGCCGTAGCCGAGCCGCTCGTACTCGGCGAGCGCCTTGGCGGCCACGGGCGAGAGGTCGACGCCCTCGGCGCCGTACACCTCGCGGGCGATCGTCCGGATCTTGTCGAGCAGCGGCATGTCGTCGCGGTAGAGCACCCGGAAGTCCGACGGCTCCTCCGCCAGCGCCGACATCAGGGTCTCGGCCAGCTCCACGGCGCCCGCCCCACCCTCGGTGAAGTGCCGGCTCACCGCGCACCGCACGCCCAGCTCGTCGCAGAGGTCGCGGATGACGGCGTGCTCGCTGTCGTGGTCCTGCGGGAAGGCGTTGATCGCCACCACCGGCGTCACCCCGAAGTGGCGCACGATGTCGAGATGGGCCCGCAGGTTGGACAAGCCGGCACGCACGTCGTCGGGGCTCTCCTGCAGCAGCTCCGGCGGCAGCGCCCGCCCGGCCCGGATGTCGAAGCGCCCGGAGTGCGCCTTCAGGGCCCGAACCGTCGCCACGACCACCGCCGCGTCCGGTGCCATCCCGCTCGCGCGGCACTTCACGTCGAAGAACCGCTCGGCCCCCATGTCCGCCCCGAAGCCCGCCTCGGTGAGGACGACGTCCCCGGTGCGCATCGCGATGAGGTCGGCCACCACAGAGGACGTGCCGGTCGCGATGTTGCCGAACGGCCCGGTGTGCACCAGGGCCGGCTGGCCCTCGAGGGTCTGGAGCAGGTTGGGATGAAGCGCCTCGCGGAGCATCACGGTCATGGCGCCGGCGGCGCCGAGCTGCTCGGCGGTGACCGGCTCACCCTTGGTCGTGTAGCCGACGACGACCCGCCCGAGCCGGGCGCGCAGGTCGCGCAGCGAGGTGGCCAGGCTGAGGATGACCATCACCTCGCTCGCCGCGGTGATGTCGAAGCCGGTCTGCCGCGGGACGCCGTCGACGCGGGCACCGAGCCCGACGACGATGTCGCGGAGCGCGCGGTCGTTGACGTCGAGGACGCGCCGCCAGGTGATCTCGCGCTCGTCCAACCCGAGCTCGTTGCCGAAGTGCAGGGAGTTGTCCACCATCGCGGCGAGCAGGTTGTGCGCGGCGGTGACGGCGTGGAAGTCACCGGTGAGGTGGAGGTTGAACCGCTCCATCGGGACGACCTGGCTGTAGCCACCGCCCGCCGCCCCGCCCTTGATCCCGAAGGTCGGGCCCATCGACGGCTGCCGCAGCACCACGACCGGCCGGCGGCCGACCAGCCCGAGGCCCTGCGCGAGCCCCACCGCCACGGTGGTCTTGCCCTCGCCGAGCGGGGTCGGGGTGATGGCGGTCACGACGACGTACTTCGCGCGCGGCCGGTCGGCCAGCCGCTCGATCAGGGAGAGGTCGAGCTTGGCGACGTCCCGCCCGTAGGGCTCGAGGTCCGCCTCGTCGATCCCCAGCGACGCGGCCACCTCGCGCAGCGGCCGCGGGGTCACCGAGGTCGCGATCTGCAGATCTGACGGGAAAGGGGTCACGACCCGATCCTTCCACCGCGGTGGTGCCGGCAGGCCGCAGGAAGTGCGGTGAGACGTCGCTCACCGGCTCCGGTCGGGGCTGGTCCCCAGCGCCAGACTGGGGTGGTAGGCGGCGCCGGTGCGCGTTCGCGGCCGGCGTCGACGGCACGAGGAGGCGCCACCGTGACCACAGCCAGCCGCACGGCATACCCGGGATGGTTCCTGGTCACCACGCGCGTCATGGGACTTCTGCAGAAGGTGGGCTTCTCGCCGGGGCCCGTCCGCGTCCTCACGCTGCCGGGCCGTCGCACCGGTGCGCCGCGCTCGACGCCGGTGTCGCCGGTCGAGTTCGAGGGGGCGCGCTACGTCGTCGCCGCCGTCCCGGAGTCCGACTGGGTCCGCAACGCCAAGGCGAGCGGCCTCGGCGACCTGGCCCGCGGGCGGCAGCACGAGCCGGTGCGGCTGACCGAGGTGAGCGACCTGGAGCTCAAGCGTGCCCTGCTCCGCACCTACCCGGACCACGTGCCGGTCGGCGCCAGGATGATGAAGCTGGTCGGGCTCGTCGACCGAACGGACGCCGAGCACCTCGCCGCCGTGGCGGACCGCGTGGCGGTCCTGCGCGTGGACCCTGCCTGACCTCAGTCGGCCGAGCTGTCCGCCCGAGGGCGCCACCGTCTCGTGCCCAACGGACACGTGGTCGGCGGAGCACGCCGAGTCCCGGACGGGCTGTGGACGGCCGGGCGGGGTCACCCGGCCGCCGTAGGGTGGGGGAGTGGCGACGACCGACGAGCTGCTGCACGCGGCGGTCGTTGCGGTCGGCGGCTCCGAGCGCCCCGGCCAGGTCGCCATGGCGCACGCCGTCGAGGAGGCGATCGCCACCGGACGGCACCTGCTCGTCCAGGCCGGCACCGGCACCGGGAAGTCCTTGGCCTACCTCGTCCCCGCGGTCCGGCACGCCGTCGACACCGGGACGACGGCCGTCGTCGCGACCGCCACCCTGGCCCTGCAGGCGCAGGTCGTCGACCGTGACATGCCTCGACTGGCGGAGGCTCTCGCGCCGCTGCTCGGCCGCCGCCCCACCTACGCCCTGGTCAAGGGCCGGCGCAACTACCTCTGCGCCCACAAGCTCGAGGGTGGCTTCCCCGACGACCCGGACGAGGGCGCCCTGCTCGGCGTCGGATCCGTCGACGCGGCGACGTCCCGGCTCGGCTCGGAGGTCGTGCGGCTGCGCGAGTGGGCCCTGGAGACCCAGTCCGGTGACCGCGACGAGCTCGTCCCCGGCGTGCCCGAGCGGGCCTGGCGGCAGGTGTCGGTCAGCGCCCACGAGTGCCTGGGCAGCAGGTGCCCCGCGCTAGCCGAGTGCTTCGTCGAGCGGTCCCGCGAGGCGGCCAAGGACGTCGACGTCGTCGTCACCAACCACTCCTTCATGGCCATCGACGCCTTCGAGGGCCGCCAGATGCTGCCCGAGCACGACCTGCTGGTCGTCGACGAGGCGCACGAGCTCGTCGACCGGGTCACCTCCACGATCACCGACGAGCTGACCGCCGGCGCGGTCCGGGCCGCGGCCAGGCGGGCGGGGCGGCTCGCCGACGCCAGCGACACCGTCGAGGACGCCGCGGTGATGCTGGAGTCGGTCCTGGAGGGGGCGCCGGAGGGGCGGCTGACCGGCATACCGCAGTCCCTGGCTCTGGCGCTCGCGCGCGTGCGCGACACCACCCGCACCGTCCTCTCCGAGCTGAAGCCGCCCCCCGGCGAGCAGGTCGACGGGGCCCGCCAGGTGGCGCGTGCCGCCGTGGAGGAGCTGCACGAGGTGTCCTCCAGGCTGCTCGAGGAGCGCGAGCTCGACGTCGTGTGGGTCGCGCGGGACCCGCGCCGCGGTCCGGTGCTGCGGGTGGCCCCGATGAGCGTCGCCGCCCTCGTCCGCGAGCGCGTCTTCGCCGACCGCACCCTGGTGCTCACCTCGGCGACCCTGGAGCTGGGCGGCACCTTCGACGCCGTCGCCGGCACCCTGGGGCTGCGCGGCGAGGACGCGCCCGAGTGGACCGGGCTCGACGTGGGCAGCCCCTTCGACTACCCGCGCCAGGGCATCGCCTACGTCGCCCGCCACCTGCCCCCGCCCGGGCGGGACGGCCCCTCCCCGGAGCTCCTCGACGAGGTGGAGGCGCTGGTGCGGGCGGCGGGCGGTCGGACCCTCGGCCTGTTCTCCTCCACGCGCGCGGCCTCCCTCGCGGCCGAGGCGATGCGCGAGCGGCTCGGGGAGGAGCTGCCGGTCCTCTGCCAGGGGGAGGACCAGCTGGCGACGCTGGTGCGGCGCTTCGCGCGGGAGCCCGCCACGTCCCTGTTCGGGACGATCAGCCTGTGGCAGGGCGTCGACGTGCCGGGGTCGTCCTGCCAGCTGGTGCTCATCGACCGGATCGCCTTCCCGCGTCCGGACGACCCGCTGGCCTCGGCGCGCAGCCGGGAGATCGCGCGGCGGGGCGGCAACGGGTTCATGGCCGTGAGCGCGACCCACGCCGCCCTGCGGCTGGCCCAGGGGGCCGGGCGGCTCATCCGGCGCGCGGAGGACCGGGGCGTGGTCGCCTTCCTCGACCCGCGCATGGTCACCGCCCGGTATGCCGGCTTCCTCCAGCGCTCGCTGCCCCCCTTCTGGCCCACGACCGACCGCGACCTCGTGCTCGGGGCGCTGCGGCGGCTCGACGAGACGGCGCCGCCGCCGCTGCCGGTGGCCGAGCCGGCGCTGCGCGGGCTGACGGGGGCCGCCGAGCACCGGCCGGTCGCGGAGGCACCGGCCCCGGCGCCGTCCAGCCGCACCGCCGTGACGGCCGGGCACGCGTGGAGCGGGGAGCAGGACGAGGACCTGCGCGACGGGGTGTCGCTGGGGCTCACCGCTGACGAGCTGGCCGAGAGCCTGGAGCTGCCGGTCGAGGCGGTGCGCGCGCGGCTCGACGGCCTGGGGCTGGAGGCGGCGGCGACGGCGAGCCTGACCTTCGACTGATTCCCCGGTCGCCGTTGGGGCACCCGGCGCCATGGCGGGGGAGTGTGCGCCGCCCCACGGGCGGGCGCGCTGGCGAGGTGACCCGGGCGCGAGCAGGCTGGGGGCATGGCGGGCACGGGCGGTCACGGGCCGGGACTCGCGTCGTGCCTGGTCAACGACCGCCCGCAGCCGGTCCGGGCCGACCCCGAGGAGGTCCTGCTGGACGTCCTGCGACACCGGGAGCACCTGACGGGGGCCAAGGACGGCTGCCACGAAGGTGACTGCGGAGCCTGCACGGTGCTGGTGGGGGAGGCGTCCGCGGGAGGCGTGCGTTACGTCGCGGTCTGCTCCTGCCTCGTGCCCTTCGCCGACGTGCACGGCCGCCACGTCGTCACCGTCGAGGGGCTGCGGCTCGCCGACGGGGCCACGTGCGTGCAGCGGGCGCTGGGAGAGGAGGGCGGCGTGCAGTGCGGCTTCTGCACTCCCGGCGTGGTCCTGGCCCTGACCGGTCACCTCCTCGACCCGCGTGCGCCGGGCCAACTCGGCGCGGCGCTCGCCGCGGTCGAGGGGAACCTGTGCCGGTGCACCGGCCACGTCGGCATCGTCCGCGCCGTGCGCCGGCTCGTGGCCGAGGCGCCCACCACCGGCCCCGCTGACGCCCCTCCCGACCACCATGGCGCCCCTACCGACCCCGGCGGCACCCCTGCCGACCGCCCCGCCGCCCTCGACGTGCCGGCCCTCCGACGGCTGGCGGAGCGAGGCGTGGTGCCGCCCTACCTCACCCAGGTCCCAGCACGGCTGCACGCCCTGACCGGCACAATGGGCCCGCTGACCATGCCGGCGCCCGGTCCGGGCACCCGCGTCGTGGCCGGTGGCACCGACGCCCACGCCGATCCCGGGCCGCCGACGCTCGCCGATCCCGGGCCGCCGACGCTCGGCGGCGGCGGGCCGGCGCGGCACGCCGGCGCGGTCCTCCACCTGGGCGCAACCACGCGGCCCGGCGACGAGCGGGTCACCCGCGGCGACCTCGGCGTGCTCGTGATCCCGGCGACGACCGTCGAGGCGCTGCGGCAGGACCCGGTCGCCCGGGCCGAGTGGCCGGGGCTCACCGAGGCGCTCGAGCTGTTCGGCTCCGCACAGATCCGCCACCGGGCCACGGTCGGGGGCAACCTCGCCGGCGGCTCCCCAGTAGCCGACCTCGCCTGCCTCCTCGCCGTCGTGGGTGCGACGGTCCGCCTCACCGGCCCGGCGGGGCAGCGCGAGCTCGCGCTGCCCGACTTCTGGACCGGCCACCGCGCCACCGACCTCCGTCCCGGCGAGCTCGTCGACGCCGTCCTGCTGGCTCGTGCCGAGCCCGGACGCCGGCTGGTGTTCGAGCGGGCCTCCCGGCGGCGCCACCTCGACATCGCGACCGCCTCCGTCGCCGTCGCCGCGCACGTGGCGGGTCCGGTGCTCTCCTCCGTCGCCGTGGCCGCCGGAGGCGTCGGCCCGACGGTCCGCGTGCTGCGCGCGGTGGCCGCGCGGCTTGAGGGTCGGCCGCTCGACCCCGACCTCCTCGCCGCCGTCCTTGCCCTGGCGCCCACGGAGGTGGCGCCGATCGACGACGTGCGGGGCAGCGCGGCATACCGGCGGCTGCTGGTCCGGCAGCTCCTCGCGGCCGCGCTCGACGAGATGGTGCCCGGCGTGCTCACCCCGGAGCTGCTGCCGTGAGCGCGCCGGACGCGCTGGCGCTCGCGCGCGGCGACGTCCGCTTCGTCGCCGACCTGCCCCTCCCGGAGGGCACGCTGCACGCCCACGTCGTGGGCGCCGAGGTGGCGCACGGACGGCTGCGCGGCGTCGACACCGGGGCCGCCGCCGCGCTGCCGGGCGTCGTGGCCGTGCTCACCGCGCGCGACGTGCCGGGCGCCAACCTCGTCGGGCTCGTCGCGGACGACCAGCCGCTACTGGCGAGCGACATGTTCTCCCACATCGGTGTGCCGGTCGCCCTCGTCGTGGCCGACGGTCCCGCGACCGCGCGCGCGGCCGCGGCGGCCGTCGCGGTGCACGTGACGCCGCTCCCGCCGGTCACCGACGCCGCGGAGGCGCTGCGGCGGGGCGACCGGATCGTGCCGCCGATGCGCGTGGAGCTCGGCGACGTCGGCGCCGCCTGGGAGCGGTGCGCCGTCGTGGTGTCCGGTCACGTGGAGACCGGCGCCCAGGAGCACGCCTACCTCGAGGCCCAGGCCGCGCTCGTCCTCCCGGGGGAGGGGGGCCGGCTCGTCGTGCACTGCGCGACGCAGAGCCCGACCGGCGTGCAGCGGGCCGTCGCCCGCGTGTGCGCGCTGACCGAGGAGCAGGTCGAGGTGACGGCCCCGCGGCTCGGCGGGGCGTTCGGTGGCAAGGAGGAGCAGGCCACGCCGTGGGCCGCGTTGTGCGCGCTGGCCGCCCGGCACACCGGCCGGCCGGTGCGGCTGGTGCTCCGACGCGACGACGACATGCGGATGACGGGGAAGCGGCACCCGTACTCCGCCGACGTCCGGATCGGCGCGGACGCGGACGGCCGGCTGGTGGCCTACGAGGTGACGTTCGTCCAGGACGCCGGGGCCTTCGCCGACCTCTCGGGGGGGGTGATGGAGCGCAGCCTGCTGCACTGCACCGGCGCGTATGCCGTGCCGCACGTCAGGGCCACCGGTCACCTGTGCCGCACCAACCTCCCGCCGAACACCGCCTTCCGCGGGTTCGGGGCGCCGCAGGCGGTCTTCGCGATCGAGGCGGCGCTGGACCTGCTCGCCGGCGAGATGGGTGTGACCAGGGAGCACCTCCAGCGGGTCAACCTGGTCTCGGACGGGGTCGTCCGGCCGCACGGGCAGGTCCTCTCCGACGTCCACGGCCGGGCGACGTGGGCGGCCCTCGACAAGCGGTGCCCACCGGAGGAGGTGCGCGCCCGCACCGCCGCGCACAACGCCACCCACCGGTGGAGCAGGCGGGGACACGCGTGGGTGCCGGTGTGCTTCGGCGTCGCCTTCACGAGCGCGGAGCTCAACCAGGCCGGCGCCGTGGTGCAGGTCTACGGCGACGGCAGCGTGGGTGTCGCCACGGGTGCGGTGGAGATGGGGCAGGGCGTCGACACGAAGATCCGCGCCGTCGTGGCCCGCGCGCTCTCGGTCCGGCCGGGGCGCGTCGGCGTCGAGGCGACGAGCACCGCACGCGTGGCCAACACCTCACCCACCGCGGGGAGCACCGGGGCCGACCTCAACGGGCGGGCCGTCGAGCAGGCGTGCGCCGCGCTGCGCCACCGGCTGCTCGCGGTGGCGGCCGAAGGACTGGGGCGGGACGACGGCGACGGTCTGGTGCTGCGCGACGAGCGGGTGTTGGAGGGCGACGGCCGGGACACCGGCTGGACGTGGGACCGGCTCGTCGCCGCGGCACGGCACGCGCGCGTCGACCTCACCGCGCACGGGCACCACCGGACCGCGGGCGTGCACCTGGAGCGCGGCGGAGGGCTGCTGCGCGGTGAGCCGTTCGCCTACCACGTCGCCGGCACCGCTCTCGTCGAGGTCGTGCTCGACTGCCTGCGCGGCACCTACGCGGTGGAGGCCGTCCACGTCGTGCACGACGTCGGGCGGAGCCTGGACCCCGCCGTCGACCGGGGACAGGTCGAGGGCGCCGTGGTGCAGGGCCTCGGCTGGGTCACCCTCGAGGAGGTGCGTCACGACGCGGACGGCCGGCTGCTGACCGACACGCTCGCGACCTACAAGGTGCCGGACGTGCTGTCCACGCCGGAGGTCGTCGTGGAGTTCCTCGCCGGCTCGGAGGGGTCGTGCGCCCCGTACGGGTCCAAGGCCATCGGAGAGCCGCCGTTCGTGTACGGGATCGGGGCGTGGTTCGCCCTCCGCGAGGCGATGCGGGCCTTCCGTCCCGAGCGGCCCTGCCCCGTGGTGGCGCCGCTGACCCCTGAGCGGGTGCTCACCGCCCTCTACGACGGGCCCGCCGCGGTGCGCGACGGCTCGGCGCCCTGACCCGCCCGGCCGTCACGGCACCCGCGGCCGTCGTCCGGACTGAGCACCGCACGACGAGGTGTCCTCAGTCGGCGAACTCGTCGTCGAAGGTCCCGACGACGACGAAGTCCCCCGCCGACCCGGTGAAGCGGACCAGGCCGATCCAGTCGGGTATCCCGTCGACGGTGCCTCGGCAGACCGCGGTCGCATCCGGCTCGACTGCGGGCACGCCACCGCACCTCAGGCCCTCGACGCTGACGAAGTCGACGTCCACCGCGCTCCGGACGGCTTCGGCGAGCCGAGCAGGGGAGACGGCGCTCCCGGCGCGTGCCCCGGGGACCCGTCCCGAGGTAGCCCGCCGGCCCGAAACCCATCGCCCCCGAGGCCAGGCACCGGGGCGCAGGGGGTACGGATCGGGAGCCGTGGGCACCTCCGGTCCGCGGAAGGGTTTCGGGGGAGGGAGGGTGCTCATCGAAGTCCTCGGGTCGTGGCTGCGGTGATCATGGCACGGGCCCCGGCGGCTGTCATCGCCTCGTGGCAGGCTGGCCGCCGTGACCGACGACGACGCCTCCGGGGCCGCCCCCCCGCACCGTCGCGTCCCGCCGCTGGTGCTGGTCTCGGGGCCGGAGGAGCTGCTCGCCGAGCGGGCGGTGGCCTCCACGCTGGACGAGCTGCGCGTGACGGAGCCGGGTCTGGAGGTGGTGAGCGTGCACCCCGCCGCCTATGCGGCGGGTGAGCTGGGGCTGCACACCAGCCCGTCGCTCTTCGGGGGTGCCAAGGCGGTGGTCGTCTCCGCGATGGACGAGGCCGGGGAGGAGCTCCAGTCCGACCTGCTCGCCTACCTCGGCGCCCCCGACCCCGACGTCACGCTCGTCGTGGTGCACCGGTCGGGCAGCCGGGGCCGGAAGGTGCTGGAGGCCATGCGCGGGGCGGGGGCGCGCGTCCTGGAGGCGCCGGCGCTCAAGAGCGACCGCGACAAGGTGGACTTCGCCATGCACGAGTTCCGCCGGGCCCGCCGCAAGGCGACCGGCGAGGCGGTGCAGGCGCTCGTCGACGCCGTGGGCAAGGACGTCCGCGAGCTCGCGTCGGCGTGCGCGCAGCTCGTCGCCGACACCACCGGCGTCATCGACGAGCCGACCGTGCTGACCTACCACGGCGGCAAGGTCGAGGCGACGGGGTTCAAGGTGGCCGACGCCGCGGTGGCCGGGGAGCCCGGCGAGGCGCTCCGGCTGCTGCGGCACGCCATCGCCGTGGGGGTCGACCCGGTGCCGGTCGTGGCCGTCCTCGCCACCCAGCTGCGCCAGCTGGTCCGGGTCGGCTCGGCCGGTCGGGGCCGCTCCGCGGACGTGGCCCGCGACCTCGGCCTGGCGCCGTGGCAGGTGGACCGGGCGCGCCGGGCGCTCACCGGCTGGTCGGCCGAGGCGCTCGGGCGCTGCATCGAGGCGGTCGCGGCCGCGGACGTGGAGGTCAAGGGTGGGGGGCGGGACCCCGTGTATGCCGTGGAGCGGGCCGTCCTCACCATCACCCGGGAGCGCGCCGCCGGGTGAGCCTCGCCGGGGTGCGAGGGCTCGCCGGGCCGGCCAGCGGGCTCGCCGGGCCGGTCGACGGGCTCTCCGGGCCGGCCGTGCGGGTGGCCATGTTGGAGCGGCCGCCGCGCCGCTGGTAGATTGGTCAGTCGCGTGCGCGTCCAGGTCGTGCGCGCACGAGCATCATCCAGAGCGGTTCTCCCACGGGTGCCCCACGCCCGGTCCCGAGCCGCGTCTGCCGCCCTCGACCGGCACCCACCGACCTCAAGGAAGAACAGACAACCCGTGGCGAACATCAAGTCCCAGCTCAAGCGGATCAAGACCAACACCAAGGCGACCGAGCGCAACAAGGCCGTCAAGTCCGAGGTCAAGACCGCCATCCGCCGGTTCCGCGAGGCCGCGGACTCCGGCAACGCCGAAGAGGCCCGCGAGGCCCTGCGGCACGCGTCGACCCGGCTCGACAAGGCCGTCAGCAAGGGCGTCATCCACGAGAACCAGGCCGCGAACAAGAAGTCGGCCATGGCGAAGCGGGCCGCCTCGCTCTGACCCGGCGAACACCGCGAGCACGAGCCCGTCACCTCCTCGGAGGTGACGGGCTCTCGCGTCCGTCCGCCCCTGTGACCCCCTGAGCCCCCGGGTGCGGCAGGAGCGGCGTCAGGGTGCGGCGGCGCGCACGGCGGCCGCCACCTGCTCGAACCGCTCCCGGGGGAGCACCGCCCCCTGCCGCCGCACCGCCTCCGGGTGCACCCGCACCACCCGGTTGACGCGCACCTCGCTCGGCCGGCCCTGGGCGTCCCAGGCGCCGCTGCCGATGTCCACCCACAGCCGCCCGGCCCGGCGCTCCTGCTCGAGGTCCCGGTCGTGGTCCTGGCTGGTGAGCTGCAGCGCGAGCAGCCAGGACCCGTCCCGTCCGACGAGCAGCACCGGCCGGTCCTTGCCCGAGGTGTGGTCCTCCTCGAACGGCACCCACGTCCAGACGATCTCGCCGGGGTCCGGGCGACCGTCGGGGCGCGGTGCGTAGGCCAGGTCGGGAACCCCCTCGAAGTCCCCCGGGTATGCCGTGCCCGGCCCGCCGGGGCCCGCTCGTCCGGGGCGCGGGGCCGGCATACCAGGTCCTGGTCGCGACCCCTCGGCGCCCGGCCGGGCCCGTCCGCCGACCCAGCCACCCACCGCGGCGGCCACCCGGCGCAGCAGGGAGGCGAGGGGGCGGTCCGGCGGGGAGGTCACGGCGCCGACCCTAGCCGCTCGGGACCCGCCCGGAGGCTAGGTTAGGGTTACCTAACCTACGTCCCGAGGAGTCCCTCCGCATGTCCGTTCGTCGCCGCGTGCTGGTCCTCAGCACCGCCTCGCTGCTCGCCCTCTCGACCGCCGCCTGCGGCGGCCAGGACGAGGCACCCGCCTCGGCGAGCCCGTCGGCCGCCACCGACGACGCGCTGCTCGTCTACTCCGGACGCAACGAGGAGCTGGTCTCGCCGATCCTCGAGAAGCTCGAGCAGGCCACCGGCGTCGACGTCGAGGTCCGCTACGGCGGGTCCAGCGAGCTCGCCGCCCAGCTGCTGGAGGAGGGCGACCGGACCGAGGCCGACCTCTTCTTCTCCCAGGACGCCGGGGCGCTGGGAGCGCTCGCCAAGGCCGGTCGGCTGCAGGCCCTCCCCGCCGCCACCACCGAGAAGGTCGAGCCGGGCTTCTCCGACCCGGAGCGCCGGTGGGTCGCCACGTCCGCCCGGGCGCGGGTCATCGCCTACCACCCGGAGCGGGCCCCGGAGGTGCCGACGATGACCAGCATCGACGCCGTGCTCGAGCCGGCGTACCGGGGCAAGGTCGCCTTCGCACCGACCAACGCCTCCTTCCACGCCTTCGTCACGGCGCTGCGGGTCAGCCAGGGTGAGGAGGCCGCGAAGGCCTGGCTCGAGCGGTTCAAGGCCAACGAACCGCAGGCCTACGACAGCAACACCCTGGTGCTGGACGCGGTGGACCGGGGCGAGGTGTCACTCGGCCTGATCAACCACTACTACTGGTACGAGCGGGTGGCCGAGAAGGGCGCCGACGCGGTCACCGCCCGCACCCACTTCCTCGACTCCGACGACCCCGGCGCGCTCGTCAACGTCGCCGGCGTCGGCCTCCTCGCGGGCAGCGAGCAGCGGCAGGAGGCGCAACGGGCCGTGGACTTCCTGCTCTCGGACCAGGGTCAGCAGTACTTCGCGGACGAGACCGCCGAGTACCCCGTCGTCCCGGGCATCACGTCCACCACCCACGACCTCGCGCCCCTCGGCGAGCTGACGACGTCCAGCGTCGACCTCGGCTCGCTCGACTCCCTGGAGACCACGCTGGCCCTGCTCGACGAGGTGGGGTTGACCTGAGCACGCAGCCCACCGCCACCGGCATCGCCAGCACCGCCGCCGCCAGCACCGGCACCGCCGCCGCCAGCACCGGCACCGCCACGGCCAGCACCGGCACCGCCACGGCCAGCACCGGCAGCGGGCGTCGTCGGGTGCGGCCCGGGTCGGGTGCACCACCGCTCCTGACGCTGCCGGCGCTCCTCGTCGCCGGGGTCGCGCTGCTGCCGCTGGCCTACCTCCTCGTGCGCGCCGCCGAGGCCGGCCCCGTGCGCGTCGCCGGGATCCTGCTCCGCGAGCGGACGGTGCTGCTGGTCGGGCGCAGCCTCCTCCTCGTCCTCCTCGTCACCGCCGCCTGCCTCGTCCTCGGGGTCGCTCTGGCGTTCCTCACCACCCGCACCGACCTGCCCGGCCGGGCCGTGCTCGCCGCGCTCGCGCCGCTGCCGCTCGCGGTGCCGAGCTACGTCGCCGCGTTCGCGTGGGTGTCCGCGGCGCCGCAGGTGGCGGGGCTCGCCGGCGCGGTGCTGGTCCTCACCCTGTGCTGCTACCCGTTCGTCCACCTCCCGGTGCTCGCCGCGCTGCGCCGTGCCGACCCGGGGCTGGAGGAGGTGGCGCGTTCGCTCGGGCGGACCCCCTGGCAGGTGTTCCGCACGGTGACCCTGCGCCAGGTCGGGCCGGCCGCCGCCTCGGGCGGACTGCTCGTCGCCCTCTACACGCTCAGCGACTTCGGCGCCGTGTCGATCCTGCGCTACGACGCCTTCACCCGCGTCATCCACTCCTCCTACCGCTCCAGCTTCGACCGCACCCCCGCTGCGGTCCTCGGCGTGCTGCTGGTCGTGCTCACCGTGGCGATCACCGTCGCCGAGTCGCGGGTGCGCCGGCGCGACGTCGCCCGGCTCGGCTCCGGAGCGGCGCGGGCACCGGCGTGCGTGCGCCTCGGCCGGTTCCGCCCGCTGCTCCTCGCGGCCGGGTGGCTGGTCGTCGCCCTCGCGCTGCTGGTGCCCGTGGGCTCGCTGCTGTGGTGGTTCGCCACCGGCCTGTCCGGCGGGCTGGACACCGGCAGGCTGCTCGAGGGCGTCGTCGCGACGGCGTGGCTCTCCCTCCTCGGTGCCCTCGCGTGCACGCTCGGCGCGGTGCCGGTCGGGATCCTCGCCGCGCGCCACCGTGGCCGGCTCGCCACCGCCGTCGAACAGGCGACGTATGCCGGTCACGCCCTTCCCGGCATCGTGGTCGCCCTCGCGCTCGTCTTCCTCGGGGTCCGGGTCGTGCCGTGGGCCTACCAGGAGGCACCGCTGCTCGTCCTCGCCTACGCCGTGCTCTTCCTGCCCGCCGCCGTCGGTGCCGTCCGCTCCTCCGTGGCGCAGAGCCCACCTCGCGTGGAGGAGGTCGCCCGGTCCCTCGGCGCCGGGCGCCTGGAGGTGCTGCGGCGGGTCACGCTGCCGCTGGCCGCGCCGGGTGTCGCCGCCGGCGCGGCGCTGGTCCTCCTGACCTGCATGAAGGAGCTGCCCGCGACCCTGCTGCTGCGACCGACCGGGGTGGACACCCTGGCGACCAGCCTGTGGACCCAGGTCGGGGTGGGGGCGCACGGGGCCGCCGCGCCGTACGGCCTGGCGCTCGTCCTCCTCGCCGTCGTGCCGACGGTCGCGCTGATGCGGGTCACCCGCGCCGACGGGAGCAGCGCCACATGAGCACCCTGACCGTCGCCGGTCTCGAGGTCACCCTGGGCGGGAGGGCCGTCCTGCGCGGGCTCGACCTCGAGGTGGCGAGCGGGCGGACCACGGCGGTGCTGGGACCGTCCGGGTGCGGCAAGACGACGCTGCTTCGGACGGTCGCCGGGTTCGTCCACCCCGATGGTGGAACGGTCCACGTCGACGGGCAGGTCGTCGCCTCACCGGGCCGGTGCGTCGACGCGGAGCGGCGTGGGGTCGCCCTGGTCCCGCAGGAGGGCGCGCTCTTCCCGCACCTCAGCGTGGGCGAGAACGTCGCGTTCGGCCTGCCCCGGGCGGCCCGTCGGCGCTCACCGAGGGTCGCGGAGGTCCTCGAGCTCGTCGGCCTGCCCGGTCTGGAGCTCAGGCGGCCGGCCGAGCTCTCCGGCGGGCAGCAGCAGCGCGTCGCGCTCGCCCGCGCCCTGGCGCCCGAGCCCCGCCTGGTCCTCCTCGACGAGCCCTTCGCCGCGCTCGACGCCGGCCTGCGCGAGAGCGTCCGATCCCAGGTCCGAGAGGCCCTGGCCCGCTCCGGCACCACGGCGGTGGTCGTCACCCACGACCAGGACGAGGCGCTGTCCGTCGCCGACGCGGTCGCCGTGCTGGACGACGGTCGGGTCCTCATGCACGGCTCGCCGGAGCAGGTGTATGCCGCGCCGGCGGCCCTGCGCGTCGCGCGCTTCGTCGGCCAGTGCGTCGAGCTCCCGGCGACCCTGTGCTTGCAGGGGGCGCACACCGCCCTCGGGGTCATCCCGGTCGGCTCGACCCTCCCGGTGGGCTCGACCCTCCCGGTCGGCTCGACCCTCCCCGCGGCCGCCCCGGCGCTCGGCACGCCGGGGGTCGCGGTGCTGCGCCCCGAGCAGCTCTCGCTGTTGCCCGCAGCCGGGCGGGGTGTCCGCGGGGAGGTGGTCGTCTCGGAGTACTTCGGCCACGACGCGCTGGTCCGGGTCCGGCTCCCCGGCTCGGCCCAGCCGCTCGAGGTGCAGGCGCGCACGCTGGGGCGGCCGCCCGCACCGGGCCCGGTCCGGCTGGTGGTGACCGGCGAGGCGCTC
>DASQFD010000090.1:0-4621 GCA_035633255.1 Dermatophilaceae bacterium | reverse complement strand
TCGGCACTGGGCCGACGGTGGGCCGTCCGACGTGGGCAACGCCGCGCTGCTCTGCGGGCGCCACCACACGGTCGTCCACCGCGACCGGCTGCACGCCACCGTCACCGCGCGCGGTGGGGGTGAGCACGGCGCCGCGACCCGCGCCGTGGAGTGGGACCTGCGGCCCGGCTCCTACGACCACGCCCTGGATCGATGGCGCGCCGAGGAGGCGGATCGGAAGGCCGCACCCGTGGCCGCCGACCGGAGCGAGGACGTTCCTCGCGAGGCCCTTTCCCTGCCGCTTGCCATGGCGCCGCCCCACTGGGTGCCACCCGCGCCCTGGGACGACCCGGCGTGGGAGCCGCAGGGGCCCGATGCCGAGGAGTCCTGGGAGGACATGGACATCCCCGACTGGCTCGACGACCTCAGCGCCTGACGCCCTCAGCGCCTGACGCCCTCAGCGAGAGGGATGCGGGCGGCGCGGGCTACCGCTGCCTCTGGCGAGCCACGAACGCTTGGTCAAGGACCGGCTGAACACCCGGCCGCACCGTCAGCGTGCGCGGTCTGGTCACGGCGGGTGCTGCGTGGGTGCACAGCCGGCGCAAGTCGGGTGACCGCGTGCGCGGTCGGGGTCACCGCATGCGCGGCCGGGGTCACCGCGTGCGCGGCCGGGGTCACAGCGCACCGGGCCGCGGCGAGGGACAGAATGAACCCATGAACACACGAAGCCGCGCATCGTCAGGATCTCCCTACGAGTCGTCGGTGGGATTCAGTCGGGCGGTCCGCGACGGACAGCACGTCGCCGTCTCGGGCACGGCCCCGATCTGGTCAGACGGCCACGTCAGCCCGGACCCGAGTGCGCAGACGCGCAAGTGCTGGGAGATCGCCCTCGCCGCCCTGGCCGAGCTCGGTGGGGGGGCGGAGCACGTCGTGCGGACGCGGCACTACATCACCGACCGCGACATCGCCGACGCCGTCTCGGAGGTGCACGGCGAGGTCTTCGGGGACATCCGGCCGGCCAGCACCATGGTCGTGGTCGCCGGGCTGCTGGATCACCGCTGGATGGTCGAGGTCGAGCTCGACGCGATCGTCGCCGACGGCTGAGCCCGAGGGGGAACGCTGCCCGGGGGTGCGTTCGGGCGTGCTGCCGAGAGTGCGCTCGGGCGTGCTGCCGGGGACCGCTGCCGAGAGTGCGCTCGGGCGTGCTGCCGGGGAGTGCTGCCGGGCGTGCGGTCGCCCGGCCTCAGGACTCCCGACTGGTCGCGGCCAGCCCCGTGCCGCCGTCGGCGATCCCGGCACCGAGGGCACCGGCACCGGGCGGGGCACCCGTCCCCTTCTGCTCCGGTGCCGGCTCCTCCGCCGGCTCCTCCGCCGGGTCGACGGGTGGAGGCACGGGGTCGCGGCGGCGGCGCAACAGCACCGCCCACCGCCCCCGCGGCCCACGGCTCTCCCCGGCCACCTCGGTGGGGCTGACCTCGGTGCCGGGCTCGCGCACGGCGTGCCCGGCCGCGACGGCCACCGGTTCCACGCCCTCGCCGCGACGTGGCTCCGGTGGCCGGTCGGCGGTGTCGGCTCCCCACACGCCGAGCGCCGCGCACACCGAGGGCAGGAGTGCGGCTGCCACGCGGGCGTAGCCGGCGGGACTGGGGTGGAAGCGGTCCGAGGCGAACAGCTCCCGGTGCGAGGGCTCGAACCCCGGCCCGAGCAGGTCACCGAGGGAGACGGTCCGGCCGCCGGCCTCGACCACCGCGACGGTCTGCGCGGCCGCGAGGTCGCGGCTCCACCGCCGGATCAGCAGCCGCAGTGGCTGCGGCACCGGCTCGATGGTGCCCAGGTCCGGGCAGGTGCCGACGATGACCTCCGAGCCCACCTCCCGCAGCCGGCGCACCGCCTCCTCGAGGTGCCGGACCGCCGTGGACCGGTCGATGCGGTGGGTGACGTCGTTCGCGCCCACCATGACGACCGCGACATCGGGGGGCCCGCCCTCCACGAGCGCGGTTGCGACCTGCCGCTCGAGGTCCCCGGACTCGGCACCGACGACCGCGACGTTGCTCAGCCGGACCCGGCGGCCGGTGAGGGCCGCGACCCCGTTGGCGACGATCCCGCCGACCGTCTGGTGCGGCTCGTCCGCTCCGAGCCCCGCGGCGGTCGAGTCGCCGAGCAGGAGCAGCCGGATCGGCTCCCCGAGCCCCGCGCCGTAGACGCCGTCGTCCTCGGGCGCGGAGTCGATCGGCGTCCCCACGACCCGACGCGCGATCGCTCCCTCCACCTGGATGACGCCGTAGGAGATCGCCCCGAACGCCGCGCTGGCCGCCGCCAGCCCGCCGCCGCCGTATGCCGCGGTGGCGGCGATCTTCCGCGCCCGTCGAGCCCGTCCCATGCTGACCTCCCTGGCTCCGCCGTGGCCGCCTGACCGCACGGTAGCCCGTTCGCGACTGTGGCCTCATCGTGCCCGCTACCTAGGATGGCCGGATGAAGTATGCCGAGCACATCGCCGACCTCGTGGGGGGCACCCCGTTGGTCCGGCTGGCCACAGTCACCGAGGGCATCGGTGCCACCGTCCTCGCCAAGGTCGAGTACCTCAACCCGGGCGGGTCGGTGAAGGACCGCATCGCCGTGAAGATGGTCGACGCCGCCGAGGCGTCCGGGGAGCTGCGACCCGGCGGCACCATCGTCGAGCCGACGTCCGGCAACACCGGCGTCGGCCTCGCCCTGGTGGCGCAGCGCCGCGGCTACCGGTGCGTCTTCGTCTGCCCGGACAAGGTGTCGCAGGACAAGCGGGCGGTCCTGCGTGCCTACGGCGCCGACGTGGTCGTGACGCCGACCGCGGTGCCGCCGGAGCATCCCGACTCCTACTACTCCGTCTCGGACCGGATCGTCGCCGAGACCCCGGGCGCCTGGAAGCCCGACCAGTACTCCAACCCCAACGGGCCCGCCTCCCACTACGAGAGCACCGGTCCGGAGATCTGGAGCGACACCGACGGCCGGGTCACCCACTTCGTCGCAGGCGTGGGCACAGGCGGCACGATCACCGGGACCGGGCGCTACCTGCGCGAGGTGAGTGCCGAGCGCCCCGGCGGCCGGGTGCGGATCGTCGGCGTCGACCCCGAGGGCTCGGTGTACTCCGGCGGGACGGGCCGCCCCTACCTCGTCGAGGGGGTCGGCGAGGACTTCTGGCCGCGGGCCTATGACCCGTCGGTGGTCGACGAGGTGGTCGCCGTCAGCGACGCCGACTCCTTCGCCATGACCCGGCGGCTGGCCCGGGAGGAGGGGCTGCTCGTCGGCGGATCGTGCGGCATGGCGGTGGTGGGCGCCCTGGAGGTGGCCCGCGGGCTGCCGGAGGACGCCGTCGTGGTCGTCGTCCTGCCGGACTCCGGCCGCGGCTACCTGTCCAAGATCTTCAACGACGACTGGATGAGCTCCTACGGCTTCCTGCGGGCCCAGGGGGACACCACGGTGGGCGACATCCTGCGCGCGAAGTCCGGTGACCTGCCCGCGCTCGTCCACACCCACCCCACGGAGACGGTCCGCGACGCCGTCGACATCCTGCGGCAGTACGGCGTCTCGCAGATGCCGGTCGTCAAGGCCGAGCCGCCGGTGGTGTCCGGCGAGGTGGCGGGGGCGGTCAGCGAGCGGGACCTGCTCGAATCGCTCTTCACCGGCAAGGCCCACCTCTCCGACCCGGTCGAGCGGCACATGGGGCCCGGCCTGCCCTTCGTCGGGTCCGGGGAGCCGGTCGCGGTGGCCCGCCACGAGCTCGAGGGGGCCGACGCGCTGCTCGTCGTCGACGACGGTAAGCCGGTGGGCGTCCTCACCCGCGTGGACCTGCTCGGCTTCCTCGCGGACTGACCCCGGCCGGCGGGCGGGGAGGGGCCGGCAGTGACCGGTATGCCGGTCGCCGAGGTCCGCGTGGACGTCGCCCTGGTGCGTCGGCTGCTGCGCGCGCAGTACCCGGGGCCGACGGCGCACCTCCCGCTGGTGGAGGTCGCCCGCGGCTGGGACAACGCGATGCTGCGGCTGGGCGACGACCTCGCCGTGCGGCTGCCGCTGCGGGCGGTGTCCGCTCCGCTGGTCGAGCACGAGGCCGCCTGGCTGCCGCTGCTCGCAGCCGGGCTGCCGTCCGGCGTCGCCGCGCCCGTGCCGGTGTTCCGCGGCCGCCCCGGTGCGGGCTACCCGTGGTCCTGGAACGTCGTCCCCTGGCTTGCGGGGCAGGTGCTGGCCGCGGTGCCGGTCGGGGAGCGGACGGCATACGCCCGGCCGCTGGCCGCCGCACTGGTGGCCCTGCACCGGCCGGCGCCGCCGCAGGCGCCCGCCAACCCGTGGCGCGGCGTGCCGCTGGCCGAGCGGGCGCGCGAGGTGCCCCCCGACCTCACCCTCGCGCAGCGGGCGTTCGGGGGGGCGGTGGCCGCGGGGGTCGAGCACGCCTGGCGGGACGGGCTCGCTGCGCCGACCTGGCCGGGGCCGCCGCTGTGGCTGCACGGCGACCCGCACCCGCACAACGTGCTGGTGCGCGACGGGCGGCTCGCCGCGCTGGTCGACTTCGGCGACGTGACGGCGGGCGACCCGGCCAGCGACCTCGCCACGGCGTGGCTGACCTTCGACGCAGCCGGGCGGGCGGCCTTCCGGCACCGGGTGGACGCGG
>DASQFD010000089.1:0-2969 GCA_035633255.1 Dermatophilaceae bacterium | reverse complement strand
CCCGCGCCCTCCAGCTGCTCGCCGAGGAGCTGAACCACACCCCGGCCCGCATCCCGGGCGACCCCCGCACCATCACCTACCAGGTCACACCGGCCTAAATCTCAACAGTCAGCCCGGCACTACTTCCGGAGGTCTGAGCCTCGGCTCCTTCGCCCTGCAGAACTTCCTGCTCGAGCACAGCGGCGACCTCGACGCCGCCGCCCTGTCCGGCACCACCGCCCTCGACGTGCTGGTCTCGAACATGGACCCCGACGCCGGGGCGGACCTGTCCGCCTTCAACGCGGCGTTCGAGCCGGGGCGCACGGGCTACGAGTGGCTCAGCCGGGACGAGGCGGAGGTCGACGCCTACGTCGCCGACGAGGACTGCGGCTTCGTCTTCGAGGACGCCGGGCTCACCGCGATGTTCAGCGGGTCGGCGCGCACGAGCGACCCGGAGGCATCGCGCGCGATCCGTCCCGACCTGCCGGTGTACCTCCTCTCCGGCACCGACGACCCGCTCGCCGGTGGGGGGCAGCTCGTCGAGCTGGTCGGGCAGCGCTACCGGGACGCCGGGCTGGCCGACGTGAGCGTCCGGCTCTACCCCGGTGCCCGCCACGAGGTGCTGAACGAGACCAACCGCGACGAGGTCACCGCCGACCTGCTCGCCTGGCTGGACCGCGTCACCGCCAGGTGAGCCACGAGACGAGAGTGCCGGCCGCGCCGCTCCCTGCGGCCGGTGGGCCGCGCGTCGTCGGCCTCGTCGGCGGCATGAGCTGGGAGTCGACGGCGGAGTACTACCGGCTCGCCAACGAGCTGGTCCGCGACCGGCTCGGCGGCCTCCACTCGGCGCGGATCGTGCTGTGCTCGCTGGACTTCGCCGACGTCGAGGTGCTTCAGCGCGACGGACGGTGGGCCGACGCTGCCGCGCTGCTCTCCGACGCCGCGCGGCCTCGAGGCAGCAGGCGCCGAGCTGCTGCTGCTCTGCTCCAACACCATGCACAAGGTGGCCGACGAGGTCCAGGCCGCGGTGGGCCTCCCGTTGCTGCACATCGCCGACGCGACGGCCGCTGCGGCGCGCCGGGCCGGCCTGTCGACCGTGGGCCTGCTCGGCACGGCCTTCACGATGGAGGAGCCGTTCTACCGCGAGCACCTGGCGGCGTCCGGGCTCACGGTGCTGGTCCCCGACGCCGCGGACCGGGCGCAGGTCCACTCGGTCATCTACCGCGAGCTCGTCCTCGGCGTGGTCAGCGCCGAGTCGCGCCGGGCCTACGCCGCCGTGATCGACCGGCTGGTCCGGGCCGGCGCCGAGGGGGTGGTGCTGGGGTGCACGGAGATCGAGCTGCTCGTCCATGCGGAGGACAGCCCGGTGCCGGTGTTCCCCACCACGCGGCTGCACGTCGAGGCGGCGGTCGCCGCGTCGCTCGAGCCCCGCGCCGGCTGAAGACGCCCGCACAGCGCGGGCGTCACGGCTCGACACCGGGCTGCGCTGCACCGCGCGAACGCGCGACCGCGCGAACGCGCGACCGCACGACCGCGCAACTCCGTGACCTTCGGCTGCGCCGGGCTGGTCTGCCACTCAGCTGCGGTATGCCGTCGTCCACAGCCGGGTGCGCTCCTCGCCGTCCGCGGCCACCACTGCCAGCCGGTCCCCCGTGGCCACCACCGACGCCACCGACGCCGCCTCCGGTCCGCCGCGGTCGGTGACCGCGTCGGGGCCGAGCACCAGCACGTGCGCGCGTCCGTCGTGCGGCACCACCGCGACCGGTCCGCTCCGGAGGAGGAGCGGGGGCGGGAGGAGGTCGCGCTCACCGACCGGCCAGGACGGCATACCGGGCAGGCGGCGGGCACCGGTGTCGTTGACGTCCCAGGCGGCGAGCCGCCCGCCCACCTGCCCGAGGACCAGGCACCGCTCGCTGTCGCACGCGGCCGCGTGCGCCTCCCCGGCGGCGTCACCGGAGTCGAGGTCGACGCGGCTCCACGGGCCGGCGGTCGACGGGGCACGCCAGCCCGCCGGCCGCTGCGCCACGCGCCCCGGCTGCAGCGAGGTCGTGGACCCGACCACGAGCACTCCCCGCCCCCACGCGGTCGCGCCGCGGGCGCCGGTGAGCAGCGACGGCGTGCTCGCGAGCGGGGTGCCCGCGGGGGAGGTGCGCACCCACCGCTCGGCGGACTGGCGCCAGGTGACGACGTCGTCCCCGGTGGTGCCCGCCCAGCTGCCGACGAGGAGGTCGCGCTCGGGGGTCGCGACCAGGGCGGTGACGGCGCCGGCGCCCCACCCCCCGAAGGTCTCGAACGGCTGCGGCTGCTCGCGCACCCCGGTCTCGAGGGTCCCCGCCCAGGTCGACCAGCGGGTGTTCGAGTGCGCGCCCGCGGGCGCACCGCCCACCGCGGTGATCCGGCCGGCGCGGGTGGTCACGGCGAGCCACCGCACCTGGTATGCCGTCGGGCTCACCGGTCGGACCGGCAGCCGGCGGTCGACGCGGGTGGGGTCGGCCCGGTCGAGCAGGAGCAGGCTCGGGCGCACCTCGGCGCCCTGCGGGGCCCGCGCACCGACCAGGAGGGCGTTCCCGACGGGCGCGAGGGTCAACGGCGCCATGCTGTCGGGGAGCCGGGTCTCGGCCCAGCTCAGCCGCTCGGGTCCGGGCGGGCGGGCGGCCTCGTCCGCCGTGCAGGCGGCGCCGGTCAGGGCTAGGAGGGTGGCGGCGGCGCCCGCGGCGACCGCGGCGACCACACGGGGGATGCGGTGGGACCCCGCGGCGCTGCGACGGCCCGGCCCCGGCATGCCGCGACGATACGCCGGGCCGACGCGACCGGTCACTGTGCTGCCAATAGGCAAGTTCGTGACCGGACCGGAACGAACTTGCCTAGTGGGTTATCCATTTCACTGCCACCTGCGCGTAGAGTCATCGTGTGCCGTCGCGCGGTCTGCACTATCCGGGTTCGTATGCGGAGCTGAGGGCGTGGTTCCCCGACGACGAAGCGTGTATGGA
>DASQFD010000088.1:0-3633 GCA_035633255.1 Dermatophilaceae bacterium | reverse complement strand
GATCGTGGCCACCGCGCCGACGGCCGCGTCGACGCGCAGTGCTCCGGCTCCCCGGTCGAACGGGTCCGCCGGCGTCGTGCCGTCCTCCTTGAGGACGTCCTGGGTCGAGGAGGTCATCAGCGCGGACTTCACCTGTCCGGGCGTCCACGTCGGGTGGGCCGCCTTCACCAGCGCCGAGGCGCCGGCGAGGTGCGGACTCGACATCGAGGTACCGGCGATCGCCTGGAAGAGCTCGCCGGCAGGCCCGCCGTTGTAGGTCAGCGGGGTCGGAGTGTGGCCGGCGAGCACCTGCACGCCTGGGGCGGTGATGTCCGGCTTGAGGAAGTCACCCAGTGGGCCGCGCGAGCTGAAGCCCGCCATGACGTCGCCCCGCACCTTGGCCGGCTCGCCGGCCTCCCACGTGGCTGTCACGCCGGTGTGGGTGGCGAGGAAGTCGAGCATGTCCTCGTTCGGGCCTTCGAGGTGGACGGCGGGCAGGAAGTGGTTGTCCGTCTCGGTGTCGCTCATCGTGGGGTTGTAGAGGATCATCCCGCTCGCGCCGCCCAGGGACGCGTGGTAGCCCTTCTCAACCCGGCCGTTGTTCCCGCGGCGGCAGACGACGACCTTGCCGGTGAGCGACTCCCCAGCGAAGGGAAGGAGGCACAGGTCGCCGCCGGTGTAGCCCGCGACCTGCGACGCGAGGACGACCGGAAGGCCGGCCACCCCCTGCGTGATCGTCGATCCCACCTTTGCGAAGGTGTCGCCATTGTCGGCGGACAGGGTGAGCGTCGCCTGGAAGTGCCGGTCCGAGGTCGAGGCGCCGACTGTTGTCGTCCACGGGCCGCCGTGGTCGGTCGTGCCCGCTCCGGGGCCGGAGTTGCCCGCGGAGGCGTTGACGCTGATCCCGGCCGCTGTCGCGTCGAGGAATGAGAGCTCGACGGGATCGGTGAATGGGTTGCTGCCGCCGCTGATCGAGAAGTTGATGACGTCGACGCCGTCCACGATCGCCTGCTCGACCGCCGCGACCGAGTCGGAGCCGAAGCACCCCTCGTCGAGGCAGACGCGATAGGCGATGACCGAGGCCCCGGGGGCGATGCCGCTCACCGGGCCGCGGTCCACGCCGAGGACCGGCGCGCTCGCCACCGGGCTCCCGGCAGCGGTCGTGGCCGTGTGGGTGCCGTGGCCGTCGGCGTCGCGCGCGGTGCACCCGTTGGCGTCGCAGTACTCACCGGGCGCGGCACCGACGACCGCGAGGTAGGTGTCGACGAAGGCGTACGCGCCCACGAGCTTGTCGTTGCACTCGAACGCCGCGCCGAGCGCCCCGACACTGCCGTCGCCGAAGTCGCAGGCAAATGGTGCGCCGTCCGGCGCGTCGATCCCCGGGTCCGCCAGGGACGGGTGCTCCGGCCAGATCCCCGAGTCGAGGACGCCCACGATGACGCCCTCCCCCGCCGTGCTCGAGCCGCCGAGCGACGGCCACACCGTCGTCGCCCCGACGAACTGCGGCGAGGCGTCGGTCTGTAGCTGCCCGAGGGTGTCCGACTGCACCGCGACGACCCCGTCGACGGCCAGCAGGTCCTTGGCCTGGTTGGCCGGCACCACCACCGCGAGCCCCCCGAAGGCCGTCGTGAACGATCGGCCGACCTTCGCCCCGGGAACGGCTCGGCCGATGTCGCGGGCGGCTGCACCGACGACCTTGTCAGCGTGCTTGGTGTAGGCAGCGACCGCGGCGGTGTTGCGCTTCAGGGGCTTCCCAGTGGCGCCCGGGCTCGTCGCCTCCAGGCCGCTCACGCCGCCCGCGTAGGACGCGACGGGGTCCAGGTCGAGCTTGACCATGACGCTCACCGGGGCTGCGTCCGACCGCTTCAGCAGTTCCGGGTCGCTCTTCGCGACCTTGCCGGTCGCAGACTTCGGCACCTCGAAGCGGGACTCGACGGAGGTCACCGGCGTCGCCGTGAACCGGGAGGGGTCGGGGGCCGTCTCCGCCGCGGTCGGTGTGGCCGAGGCGACGACGACGGCGAAGACCGAGGCGGTCACGGCGAGGGTGCGGACGGAAGAAGGGCGATGAGCCACGTGAGGCCTCCGATGGGGTCAAGCCCGGGCCGGACCCGGGCGAATCGGCGGCCGACCAGCCACCGCGGCGCACGCTACACCCGGGCCTGACGCGGCGGAAGGGCCGGTAGCGACCGGTGTGGGATGCCGTCAGCCAGTCGCGAAGTCGTTGACGAGACGCTCCCAGCTCGCGGGGTCGGTGCCTAACCCCTTGCGGTGGCGGGCTACCAGCCATTACTCGAACGACACGAGATCGGGGCGCACATGGGCCAACTCGCGCGGGGCCGACCGGCCAGCATGGCGGCGACGATAGACCAGACCTCGGGTCAGGCTGGGGCATCGGGGTCGGGAACGCGAACATGCCCCGCAGCCGGGGCTGCAGGGCATGTCTCGGGCGCGTGTGATGGGCGCCCCCTGGCGTCGGTGCGGTGCCGGTCCTACTGGACGCGGCGGGCGGCCTTGACCTTGTCCATCTCGTGGATGATCGCGGTCGCGTAGCCGTGCGAGAGCTCATGCTCGTCGCGCAGCCAGTTGACGCGGTCGTCGAACCGTGCGAAGGACGGACCGTCCTCGACCACGGCGAACCACTCCTTCATCGGCTTGCCGGTCACCTCGGGGACGCGATCGACAAGCAGCTGGTGGGTCTCTTCGGAGTGGTGCAGGGTCATGGGCATCTCCTCTTGGACGGCGTTCTGGTCCTACCGTAACGCTCCTGCGAGGGTGCGGTCCATGCGCACCCCCGTACCGGATAGCGTGCCCGGGTGAGCCTGCTCGATCCGACCCCGGCGTCCGAGGATCCTGACCGCCTGATCCTCGAAGCCACGCGCACCTGCGACAGGTTGCGGTCGCTGTCCCTGGTGCGCCTGGCGGCGGTCCTCCCGGACGGTCGCAGCCGCGCTCGGGCGGTGTTCGACCTCGCCCAGGACCTGGCCGACGCGGCGTCCGGGCTGGCGGGGCGGCCCACTCGAATGCTCCCGGAGCTGGCCGATCCGGCCGCCGGGGATGTCCTGGCCGTCTGTGCCCAGGACCTCGCCGAGGAGGTGATCCAGGCGCACAGCGAGGCCTCAGCCCAGGCCTGCCGGAGCGCGGTCGAGGGGCTGGTGGTCCTGCGCCGAACCCTGTGAGACCAGCGCCGGCGGTGCGTCAGGACGAGGAGGCGGTGATCTCCCGCTGCCGACGGGCCGGTTGGAGGTTCAGCGCTGCCAGCACCGGAGGAAGCAGCGTGGCGCCGATCCGGCGGTAGCCCATGCTGGAGGGATGGAATCGGTCGGGGCCGAAGAAGGCCTCGGCGTTCGCCTCGAACTCCGGGCCGAGCCGGTCGTACAGGCTCACGGGGTGCGCCCCGGTTCGGATGGCGGCACGGCGCTGTGCGGCCGCCAGCGACCGCGACCTCTCGCGGGCGACCCACTTCAGCGGCGGGCCGACGGGCCGCACCGTCCCCAGGTCCGGGCAGGTCCCGACGACCACGGCGGTGCCTGCGTCCACGAGTCGGGCGATCGCCGTCTCCAGCCGTCGGGCGGCCAGTGCGCGCGGCACCATGTGGGTCACGTCGTTGGCCCCGATGATGATCACGGCCACGTGTGGTCGCGCGCTCAGGCAGCG
>DASQFD010000087.1:0-7412 GCA_035633255.1 Dermatophilaceae bacterium | reverse complement strand
TCCAGGTAGTCCATACACGCTTCGTCGTCGGGGAACCACGCCCTCAGCTCCGCATACGAACCCGGATAGTGCAGACCGCGCGACGGCACACGATGACTCTACGCGCAGGTGGCAGTGAAATGGATAACCCACCTTGCCAATAGGCAGGTTCGTCACGCCGTGACGTTCTTGCCAATAGGCAGGTTCGTCACGCCGGGAGGGCCCGGACCACCGCCGGGGCGACCGCGAGCCCCACGACACGCGATGAGGTCACGCACCGGCAGCGGGGCGTCCTCACCCAGGCCCGCGACCCCCAGCAGCGGTACTGCCCCCCGTCGTCGGTCGTGCGGCACGTCCAGCCGAGGAGCCGGGCGTGAGGAACTTGCCTATTGGCAGGAAAATCACCAGAGGTGCAGGGAGCGCTCCACCACCGCCGTCAGCTCCGCCTCACCGACCGGCAGCGGCGCGGTGGCCAGCAGCCGCTGCTGCGCGAGCGCACCCTCGACCAGGGCCGGCACGTCGCCCGCGCCGTAGCCGACCTCGGCGAGGCCGGACGGCATACCGACGTCCCGCATGAGCGCACCCAGCACAGCGGGAAGGTGGTCGCGCTCGGGGCCCGCCACCTCCGCGCCGGGCGAGAGCAGCCGCGCCGCGGCCAAGTGCCGCGCCGGGTCGGCGTCGAAGGTGAGCCGGAAGGCCTCCGGCGCGGTCAGCGACACGGCCATCCCGTGCGGCACGAGCGGCTCGTCGCCGGGGTAGCCGGCCGGCCGGAAGCCGCGCACCCGCCCGGCGACCGGGTAGGCGCACGCGTGCGGCACGTGCACCCCGGCGTTGCCGAAGCCGAGCCCGGCGAAGGTCGCCGCCAGCGCCATCCGCTCCCGCGCGTCCCGGTCACCGTCGTGCACCGCCCGCCGGAACGCGCCCGCGAGCAGGGTCAGCGCCCGCTCGGCGAAGAGGTCGGAGACCGGGTTGGCGCCGCAGTAGGGCACCCGTTCGTGCGGCGCCTTCCTCTCGTATGCCGTGTACACCCGGGCCGTCCACGACTCCAGGGCGTGGCAGAGGATGTCCATCCCGGAGCAGGCGGTCACCTCCGGCGGTTGGGTCGCGCTCAGGTCGGGGTCGACGACGGCGAGCACCGGGCGCAGCGCCGGGTGGCTGATGCCGCTCTTGACACGGCTGGCGAGGACGTCCAGGACGCAGATCGTCGTGGCCTCGGAGCCGGTGCCGGTGGTCGTGGGGACCGCGACGAGCGGCTTCAGCGGTCGCTCGGGGGCGCGACCGCCGCCGACGGGTGCGTTGACGTAGTCGAGCAGGGTGCCCGGGTTGGTCGTCATCAGGGCCACGGCCTTGGCGGTGTCGATGGCGGACCCGCCGCCGACGGCGACGAACGCGTCCCACGGGCCGGACTGGACGGCATACCCGATCGCCTCGGTGAGGCTCGCGTCGGTGGGCTCGACGTGGGCGCCGGCCCACACGTGGGCCTCGACGCCGAAGGGGGCCATGGCGTCGGCGACCCGCTGGGGTGACCCGGTCTCGGCCAGGCCGGCGTCGGTGACGACGAGCACGCGAAGGGCGCCGAGGACGGCGAGCTCGTGGCCGACCTCGCCGGCCGCGCCGGCGCCGAAGAGCAGCCGTGGGGCGCCGTAGGTGAAGACGGACTCGGGGTGGGCCGGCACCGGCAGCGTCGTCGTCATGCCAGCACTGTCCCGCAGGACGGGGCCCTGCGAGCCGCTGAGGTGGGAGGATGCCACCGTGGGCCCGAGCCTGAGCAGTCGGCGGCGTGCGATCCTGCTCGGCTCGGACAGCGGACGCAGCGCCGTCCACCGGATCCAGGTCGCGGTGGCGGCCCTCGCGGCCGTCACCGTCTTCGGCACGCTCGGCTACGTCGTGCTCGGCTTCGGCTGGCTGGAGGCGCTGTACCAGACGGTGACCACCGTGGCCACGGTCGGCTTCCGCGAGGTGCGGCCGCTCGGCCCCGCCGGCATGGCCTTCACCCTCGTCCTCATCCTCGTCGGTGTGGGGACCGTGCTCTACAACCTCGGCGTCATCCTCGAGGCGCTCACCGAGGGCCACCTGCGCGAGCACCTGTGGAGGCGCCGCATGGACCGCACCATCGCCCAGATGTCCGACCACGTCATCATCTGCGGCTTCGGCCGCGTCGGTCGGGCCGCCGCGCAGCACCTCGTCGACGGTGGTCAGGACATCGTGGTGGTCGATGTCGACCCGGCCCGGGTGTCGGGAGCCAGCGTGGGGCACCTCGTCGGGGACGCCTCCGACGAGGCGACGTTGCGCGAAGCCGGCATCGAGCGGGCCCGCGCGCTGATCTGTGCGCTCGACACCGACGCCGACACGGTCTACGCGACCCTGTGCGCCCGGGCGCTGCGTCCGGACCTGGTGATCATCGCCCGGGCCCGCACCGAGGCGTCGTCGGCGCGGCTGGTGCAGGCCGGGGCGACCCGTGCCTACAACCCGCAGGTCAACGGCGGTCGGCGGATGGCGATCTTCGCCCTGCACGCCGACGTTGCCGAGTTCCTCGACCAGGTGATGCGCTCCGACGACCTCGCCTACAACATCGCGCAGGTCCGGGTCGGCCCGCGGTCCGCGCTCGCCGGCCGCACCCTCGGGGAGGCGGACGTGGCCGGGCGCACCGGCGCCCAGCTGCTCGCGGTCCGGCGCCCGGCCAAGGGCCACTTCGTGCCCAACCCGCCCGCGGACCTGCCCCTCGAGCCCGGCATGACGCTCATCGTCTTCGCCGACGTGGAGCAGGAGGCGCGGGTGCGAGCGCTGGAGTCGGGCGAGTCGCGGGTGCCGCCGAGCCGGCCGGCGGTGGCCTCGCCGGTCCCCGAGCCCGGGCTCGGGCCGCTGTCGCAGCCGGTCGCCGAACCCCGTCACCCGTAGGCGCCTCCGTCCCGTGGACGACTCCGACACCAGGCTCTGAGGCGCAGAGCGCCCCCGCTGCCGCGGGCGTCAGGCGTGGAGCGCCCCCACCACCTCGCGGAAGGTCGCCGTGTGCCGGTCGACGTCCTCCCGGGACGTCTCGGGGCACATCAGGGCCATGTTGTGGAACGGCGTCATGAGGATCCCCCGGTTGCACATCGCGAGGTGCAGGTAGGCGTCGAGGTCGCCGTCGGCCGCCGCCGCGGACTCCTCGCCGGAGCGCGGGGCCGGGCGCGCGAAGCGGTACTCCGCCCGGGCCCCGAGCTGGGCGACCGACCACGGCACGTCGAGCTCGTCCAGCGTCGCCTGTACCCCGCGCGTGAACTGGGTCGCCAGCTCGACCATGTGCGCGAAGGCCTCGGGCGTGAGCACCTCGCCGAGCGTGGCCCGCATCGCCGCCGTGGACAGCGCGTTGCCGGCGAGCGTGCCGCCCACCCCGCCGACGTCGACGATGTCCGCCTCGCCGGTCTCGGTGTGCCGGGTGATCGCCGCGGCCACCTCCTGCGTGATCCCGTAGGCGCCGCTCGGGATCCCGCCGCCGATCGACTTGCCGATCACGAAGAGGTCCGGCTCCAGCCCCCAGGCGGTCGTCGCCCCGCCCCACCCGACGGAGAAGGTGTGCGTCTCGTCGATCATGAGCAGCGCTCCGTGCCGCGTCGCCAGCTCCCGCAGCCCCTCCAGGAAGCCCGGCTCCGGGAGCACGATGCCGATGTTGGTCAGCGCCGGCTCGGTCAGGATCGCCGCCACGTCACCGTGCGCGAGCTCCCGCTCCACCGACGCCAGGTCGTTCCACGTCGCGGCCCGGGTCGTGAGGTCGAGCGGCACCGGCGGGGCGACGTTCCCCGGGCGGGACTGCGCCTTCCCGGCCGGCCCCGGGATGGCGAACGTCTCGTCCACCGACCCGTGGTAGCAGTACCCGAAGACCAGGATCTTCGGCCTCCCGGTCACCAGCCGCGCCAGCCGGACGGCCCACCGGTTGGCATCGGTGGCCGACAGCGTGAAGCTCCAGAGCGGCATACCGAAGCGCCTGGTCAGCTCGGCACCCACCTCCTGCGCGTCCGCGCTCGGCAGCATCGTCGTGATGCCGCCCAGCTCACCCATCCGCCGGGTCACCGCGGCGACGGTCGGGGCGGGGGAGTGGCCCGCCATGGCCCCGGTGTCGCCGAGCGCGAAGTCGACGTAGGTGTGCCCGTCGACGTCGGTCACCTCGTTGCCCCGCGCGGAGTCCAGGTAGAGCGGGAACCCGCCCGACCACATGTTCATCCACGTCATCGGCACCCGGCCGAACAGGTTGGTCGCCTCCGCGTACCGGGCGCGGCTGCGCGGATGACGTGCGGTGTATGCCGTCTGCTCGGCTTCGAGCAGACGGGCCAGTCGGGTGCGGTCGAGGGCGGTCATGGCGGGCACTCTAGGGAGCGGGCCGTGCCGACTCCTAGGCTGGTCGGCCGTGGCCCGTTCGCACGTCCCCGAGGGACCCCCGCCCCCGCCGGTGGTGCAGCGGCTGCGCCTGCGCTACGCCAAGCGGGGGCGGATGCGGTTCACCTCCACCCGGGACTTCGCCCGCGCGCTGGAACGGGCGCTGCGCCGGGCGCAGGTGCCGATGGCCTTCTCGGCCGGCTTCCACCCTCACCCCCGCATCTCGTACGCGAACGCCGCGGCGACCGGAGTGGCCAGCGAGGCGGAGTACGTCGAGCTGGCCTTGGCCGAGCGGTGCGACCCCGACGCCGTGCGAGCCGCCCTCGACGCGGCGCTCCCCCCGGGCCTTGACGTGGTGGAGGTGGTCGAGGCCGGGCCCGGTTCGCTCGCCGACCGGCTGGAGGGCAGCGAGTGGCGCATCGAGCTGCGGGGGGTGACGCCGGAGGAGGCCCGGCCGGTCGTGGAGCGGTTCCTCGCCGCACCGGCGGTCGAGGTGACCCGAGTGCTCAAGAACGGGCCCCGGACCTTCGACGCGCGTGGGGCCGTGCTGGCGCTGGGCGTCGTCCCGACGTCCGAGGGGTCCTGTGCGATACTGCGAGCGGTCGTGCGGCACACCACACCGTCCGTACGCCCCGACGACATCCTGACCGCATTGCGCGCAGTGACCGAGTTCTCGCCGCCGGTCCCACCCCTGGTGACCCGGCTGGCCCAGGGCCCGCTGCTCGGCGCAGGTGCGGGGGTGGCCGACCCACTGGCCGCCGACGAGGGTGCCGGCGGCTCCTGACCGGTGACGCGCCGCCCGCGCGAGCCGGACGGGAGCAGCAGACGACTTCCGTGTCGGGTGCCGCCCGACGCGATCGACGACCGTGCACCACGCGGTCGGCGAGTCGGCCCCGTCCCCGGGCCCGGCGGTGTGGTCGCCGGCCCGTGGGTGACGGGAAGGAGCCAGACATGGCTTCGGAGGACCAGACCACCCCCATCGCCGCCGAGGCCCGCGACGCCGGCGGCGACGTGGGCGAGGACGTGGGGACCGGCGGGCCCGGCGGGGAGCAGCCCGAGCACGCACACGACGCACCGCAGCCGCAGGGCTCGGGTGAGCCCGACCTGGAGCCGGAGCCCGAGCCGGACCCGGAGCCGGAGCCCGAGGTCGAGCCCCAGCCGGAGCCCGAGCCCGAGCCCGAGCCGGAGCCGGAGCCCCAGGTCGAGCCGGAGCCCGAGCCGGAGCCCCAGCCCGAGCCGGAGCCCCAGCCCGAGGCAGAGCCCGAGCCGGAGCCCGAGCCGGAGCCGGAGCCCGAGCCGGAGCCGGAGCCCGAGCCCGAGGAGGCCGTGGCCCCCGCGTTGCTCCCCACCTTCGGGTTGGTCTTCCAGCCACCGGAGCCGGTCACCCCCCGGCGGCGCCGGGTCACCGCACCGGTGTCCACGCCGGCGCCCGCTCCGGAGGAGCCCGCCGAGGTCACGGCCGCGGCTCCGGAGCAGCCCCGGAGCGACGAGTCAGCCGCGGACACGGACGCCGACGTGGACGCTGACGTGGACGCCGACGCTGACGCCGACACGGAGCCTCGCGAGGACGCCGCGGAGGCCGGCGGCCGTCGCCGGCGCCGTGGCGGCCGTGGTCGGCGCACGCGTGCCGGTGGCGAGGGCGAGGCCAGCGACGACGCGGCCGACGCGGGCGCGCCCACCGACGGCGGGGACCGCGCGGACCGGGCCGAGGACTCCGCCGGCGAGGATGCCGACACCGACCCGTCCGCCGACGGCGCCGACGGTGAGGACGGCGGACCCACCCGCCGCCGCAGGCGCCGACGCCGCGGCGCCGGCTCGGCGTCGGAGCAGGAGGACCCGCCCGGCACGGTCACCCGCGTCCGCGAGCCCCGCAAGGCGCGCGACGAGCCCACCGCGGTCAAGGGCTCCACCCGCCTGGAGGCGAAGAAGCAGCGCCGCCGTGAGGGCCGGGAGGCGGGGCGCCGCCGGACCGTCATCACCGAGGCGGAGTTCCTCGCCCGTCGGGAGAGCGTCGAGCGGGTCATGGTGGTGCGGGACCGTGAGGACCGCACCCAGATCGGCGTGCTGGAGGACGGCGTCCTCGTCGAGCACTACGTCGCCCGCGAGACCCCCGGCACCGGCACGATGGCCGGCAACGTCTACCTCGGCCGCGTCCAGAACGTCCTGCCCTCCATGGAGGCCGCGTTCGTCGACATCGGCAGGGGGCGCAACGCGGTCCTCTATGCCGGTGAGGTCAACTGGGACGCGGCCGGTCTCGAGGTCAACCAGGCCAAGCGGATCGAGAACGCCCTGAGCTCCGGCGACACCGTGCTCGTCCAGGTCACCAAGGACCCGATCGGGCACAAGGGCGCGCGCCTGACCTCGCAGATCTCGCTGCCCGGACGGTTCCTCGTCTACGTGCCCGAGGGCTCGATGACGGGCATCTCACGCAAGCTCCCCGACACCGAGCGGGCCCGCCTGAAGGGGATCCTCAAGGAGATCGTGCCCGACTCCGCGGGCGTCATCGTCCGCACCGCCGCCGAGGGCGCCTCGGAGGAGGACCTGCGCGCCGACGTCGCGCGGCTCACCAAGGCGTGGGAGAAGACCGGGAAGAAGGCGGAGAAGGCGGCCGCGAAGAAGGCCAGCAACGGCGGGGCGCCCGTGCTCCTGCACGGCGAGGCCGAGCTCACGGTGCGGGTCATCCGTGACGTCTTCACCGAGGACTTCACCTCGCTGGTCGTGTCGGGCGAGCGGGCCTGGGCCGAGGTGAGCGAGTACGTCGAGGACGTCGCCCCCGACCTCGCCGCGCGCGTCACCCGGTGGACGCGCGAGGACGACGTGTTCACCGCGTACCGCGTCGACGAGCAGATCGCCAAGGCGATGGACCGCAAGGTCTGGCTGCCCTCCGGGGGTTCGCTGGTCATCGACCGCACCGAGGCGATGACGGTCATCGACGTCAACACCGGCAAGTTCGTCGGGTCCGGGGGGAACCTGGAGGAGACGGTCACCAAGAACAACATCGAGGCGGCCGAGGAGATCGTCCGGCAGCTCCGGCTTCGCGACATCGGCGGGATCATCGTCGTCGACTTCATCGACATGGT
>DASQFD010000086.1:0-26302 GCA_035633255.1 Dermatophilaceae bacterium | reverse complement strand
GGGTGGCGACGACGTCTGATCCGGGCCGCGGGGCACCCCCCGTGACCGTTCCATCAGGCCGCACCCGACACACGCCACTCACGGCACCGCACCGAAGAAAGGACGCCACCATGGCCAAGCTCAGCACCGCCGAGCTCCTCGACGCCTTCAAGGAGATGACCCTGCTCGAGCTCTCCGAGTTCGTCTCGGAGTTCGAGGAGACCTTCAACGTCACCGCCGCCGCGCCCGTCGCGGTCGCCGCAGCCGGTGCGCCGGCCGCCGGTGGCGGCGGGGAGGCCGCCCCCGAGGAGCAGGACGAGTTCGACGTCGTCCTCACCGGGGCCGGCGAAAAGAAGATCGCCGTCATCAAGGAGGTCCGGGCGCTGACCTCCCTCGGCCTGAAGGAGGCCAAGGACCTCGTCGACGGCGCTCCCAAGGCCGTCCTGGAGAAGGTCGACAAGGCCAGCGCCGAGAAGGCCAAGGAGCAGCTCGAGGGCGCCGGCGCGAGCGTCGAGCTGAAGTGACCCGCTCCCGCTGACCGCGGGGACCCCACGCACCGAGGGGGCGGGACCGGATGGTCCCGCCCCCTCGGTGCGCCCCCCGCCCCCTCGGTGCGCCCCCCGGCTCGTCGGGCGTGCTTGACGTGCGGCGCGGGGAGCGCCATCCTTCTCGGGTCACCGGCGTGCGAGCGCCGCGACCGCGCCGGGCTCCCCGCGTTCGGCCCGCCCCCCAGGGGCGCCGAGCGGGTTGGACGGTCGCGCCCCTGCCGGGTATGCTGTTGCTTTGCGCTGCCTCTGACCTCTTCCGCTCTCCTCGAGCGACCTCCGCCGTGCCCCGCCACCGTGACGCGGGCGCCCGACGTGGGCCGTTCCGGTCGCGGGTCCGGGGACGTGCATCATCTGATTGTCACGTCAAGGCCCGTGGAAGGACCCTCCTTGGCTGCCTCGCGCACCGCGTCCCAGACCATGACCACCGCCGCCCGGACGGTTTCCGGCCGCCTCTCCTTCGCGAAGATCCGCGAGCCCATGGAGGTCCCCGACCTCCTCGCCCTGCAGACCGAGAGCTTCGACTGGCTGCTCGGCAACGAGCGCTGGCAGGCGCGCGTCGCCGCCGCCAAGGCCGAGGGCCGTGACGACGTGCCCCAGCGGTCGGGCCTGGAGGAGATCTTCGAGGAGATCTCCCCGATCGAGGACTTCAGCGGCAACATGTCGTTGTCCTTCCGCGACCACCGCTTCGAGGACGTCAAGTACTCGGTCGAGGAGTGCAAGGAGCGCGACCAGACCTACCACGCGCCGCTCTTCGTCACCGCCGAGTTCATGAACCACGAGACCGGTGAGATCAAGAGCCAGACGGTCTTCATGGGTGAGTTCCCGCTCATGACCGAGCGCGGGACGTTCATCATCAACGGCACCGAGCGTGTCGTCGTCTCCCAGCTGGTCCGCAGCCCCGGCGTGTACTTCGAGCGCACGCCGGACAAGACGTCCGACAAGGACATCTACACCTCCAAGATCATCCCGAGCCGCGGCGCCTGGCTCGAGTTCGAGATCGACAAGCGGGACATGGTCGGCGTGCGCGTCGACCGCAAGCGCAAGCAGTCGGTGACGGTCCTGCTCAAGGCCCTCGGGATGAGCGAGGCGGAGATCCTCGAGCAGTTCGGCGACTACGAGTCGATGCGGATGACGCTGGAGAAGGACAACACCACCGGCCAGGACGACTCGCTGCTCGACATCTACCGCAAGCTCCGGCCGGGCGAGCCCCCCACCCGCGAGGCCGCCCAGACGCTGCTGGACAACCTCTACTTCAACGGCAAGCGTTACGACCTGGCCAAGGTCGGTCGGTACAAGGTCAACAAGAAGCTCGGCCTCGACGGGGAGCTGACGGAGTCCACGCTGGCCATCAGGGACGTCGTCGCCACGATCAAGTACCTCGTCGCCCTGCACGCGGGCGAGGAGACCATCCGCGGCCTGCGCAAGGGCGAGGAGGTCGACCTGCGCGTGGAGACCGACGACATCGACCACTTCGGCAACCGTCGCCTGCGCAACGTCGGGGAGCTGATCCAGAACCAGGTCCGCACCGGCCTGTCCCGGATGGAGCGCGTGGTCCGTGAGCGGATGACCACCCAGGACGTCGAGGCCATCACGCCGCAGACCCTGATCAACATCCGCCCGGTCGTGGCGTCCATCAAGGAGTTCTTCGGCACCAGCCAGCTCTCCCAGTTCATGGACCAGAACAACCCGCTCGCGGGGCTGACCCACAAGCGCCGCCTGTCGGCGCTGGGACCGGGCGGCCTCTCGCGCGACCGTGCCGGCATGGAGGTCCGCGACGTCCACCCGTCGCACTACGGCCGGATGTGCCCCATCGAGACCCCTGAGGGCCCGAACATCGGCCTCATCGGCTCGCTGGCGTCCTACGGGCGGATCAACGCGTTCGGCTTCATCGAGACGCCCTACCGCAAGGTGGAGCAGGGCCGGATCACCGACGACGTGCACTACCTGTCCGCCGACGAGGAGGACGAGTACGTCAAGGCCCAGGCGAACGCGACGCTGAGCGCCGACGGCACGCACTTCGGCCACGAGCGCGTCCTGGTCCGCACCCGCGGTGGCGAGGTCGAGTACGTCCCGGCCGAGGAGGTCGACTACATCGACGTCTCGCCGCGCCAGATGGTGTCCGCGGCGACGGCGCTCATCCCCTTCCTCGAGCACGACGACGCCAACCGCGCCCTCATGGGCTCGAACATGCAGCGCCAGGCCGTGCCGCTCGTGCGCTCCGAGGCCCCGCTCGTCGGGACGGGGATGGAGTACCGCGCGGCGGTCGACTCCGGCGACGTCGTGCTGGCCGAGAAGGCCGGCGTCGTCGCCGAGGTCTGCGCGGACCTCGTGACGGTGGCGAACGACGACGGCACCACCCGCACCTACCGGATCAGCAAGTTCAGCCGGTCCAACCAGGGCAACTCCTACAACCAGCGGGTGCTCGTCGCCGAGGGCGACCGCCTGGAGCAGGGCGGCCTGATCGCCGACGGTCCGGCGACGGAAGGTGGCGAGATGGCCCTGGGACGCAACCTCCTGGTGGCCTTCATGCCCTGGGAGGGCCACAACTACGAGGATGCGATCATCCTCAGCCAGCGCCTGGTGCAGGACGACGTCCTCTCCTCGATCCACATCGAGGAGCACGAGGTCGACGCCCGTGACACCAAGCTCGGGCCGGAGGAGATCACCCGGGACATCCCCAACGTCTCCGAGGACGTCCTCGCCGACCTCGACGAGCGCGGCATCATCCGGATCGGTGCCGAGGTGCGTGACGGTGACCTCCTCGTCGGCAAGGTCACGCCCAAGGGCGAGACCGAGCTGACCCCGGAGGAGCGCCTGCTCCGTGCCATCTTCGGCGAGAAGGCGCGCGAGGTCCGTGACACCTCGCTGAAGGTCCCGCACGGCGAGACCGGGACCGTCATCGGCGTCAAGGTCTTCGACAAGGACGACGGGGACGAGCTGCCGGCCGGGGTCAACCACCTGGTGCGCGTCTACGTCGCCAACAAGCGGAAGATCACCGACGGCGACAAGCTCGCGGGCCGCCACGGCAACAAGGGCGTCATCTCCAAGATCCTCCCGATCGAGGACATGCCGTTCCTTCAGGACGGCACCCCGGTGGACGTCGTCCTCAACCCGCTCGGCGTGCCGGGCCGCATGAACGTCGGCCAGATCCTCGAGCTGCACCTCGGCTGGGCCGCCAGCCGTGGCTGGGAGGTCGCGGGCGACCCGGACTGGGCCACCCTGCTGCCCGAGGAGGCGCGCACCGCGCCCCCCGGGACGCGCGTCGCCTCGCCGGTCTTCGACGGTGTGCGCGAGGGCGAGATCATCGGCCTGCTGGACAGCACCCGGCCGACCCGCGACGGGGTCCGCCTCGTCGACGGCTCGGGCAAGGCCCCGCTGTTCGACGGGCGCTCGGGCGAGCCGTTCCCGGAGCCGGTCGCCGTGGGCTACATGTACATCCTCAAGCTGCACCACCTCGTGGACGACAAGATCCACGCGCGCAGCACGGGGCCGTACTCGATGATCACGCAGCAGCCGCTCGGGGGTAAGGCCCAGTTCGGTGGTCAGCGCTTCGGCGAGATGGAGGTGTGGGCCCTCGAGGCGTACGGCGCCGCCTACGCCCTCCAGGAGCTCCTCACCATCAAGTCCGACGACGTCAACGGCCGCGTGAAGGTCTACGAGGCCATCGTCAAGGGCGAGAACATCCCCGAGCCGGGCATCCCCGAGTCCTTCAAGGTGCTCATCAAGGAGATGCAGTCCCTCTGCCTCAACGTCGAGGTGCTGTCCAGCGACGGCTCGACGATCGAGATGAAGGAGGCGGAGGAGGACGTCTTCCGCGCCGCCGAGGAGCTCGGCATCGACCTGTCCCGGCGTGAGCCGAGCAGCGTCGAGGAGGTCTGACCGCAGACCCGTGGGCCAAGCCGGCTTGGTTCCCGGGGATGACATCGCGGCGGGCGGCGCCCGTCCTGGCCTTTGGGCCGACCACGAACGAAACCGCACGTTCGACGGCATACGAAAGTAAGGGAACACCACGTGCTGGACGTCAACTTCTTCGACGAGATCCGCATCGGTCTGGCGACCGCCGAAGGCATCCGCCAGTGGAGCCACGGCGAGGTCAAGAAGCCCGAGACGATCAACTACCGCACCCTGAAGCCGGAGAAGGACGGGCTCTTCTGCGAGAAGATCTTCGGTCCCACCCGGGACTGGGAGTGCGCCTGCGGCAAGTACAAGCGGGTCCGGTTCAAGGGCATCATCTGCGAGCGCTGCGGCGTCGAGGTGACCCGGGCGGCGGTCCGCCGTGAGCGGATGGGGCACATCGAGCTGGCCGCCCCGGTCACCCACATCTGGTACTTCAAGGGTGTCCCGAGCCGGCTCGGCTACCTCCTCGACCTGGCCCCGAAGGACCTGGAGAAGGTCATCTACTTCGCGGCCTACATGATCACGCACGTCGACGAGGACCAGCGGCACGCCGACCTGCCCTCGCTCGAGGCGCAGATCTCGGTGGAGAAGAAGGAGATCGAGAACCGCCGCGACGCCGACGTCGAGGCCCGCGCGCGCAAGCTCGAGGATGACATCGCGGCCCTGGAGGCCGAGGGCGCGAAGTCCGACGCCCGCCGCAAGGTGCGCGACTCCGCCGAGCGGGAGATGAACGCCATCCGCCGGCGCGCGGACCAGCACGTGGAGCGGCTGACCCAGGTCTGGGACCGCTTCAAGAACCTCAAGGTCCAGGACCTGGAGGGCGACGAGATCCTCTACCGCGAGATGCGCGACCGGTTCGGCCTCTACTTCGAGGGCGGCATGGGCGCGGCGGCCATCCAGAAGCGGCTGGAGACCTTCGACCTGGACGCCGAGTCGGAGTCGCTGCGCGAGATCATCGCCACCGGCAAGGGCCAGCGCAAGACCCGTGCGCTCAAGCGGCTCAAGGTCGTCGCTGCCTTCCAGACCACGACGAACCAGCCCTCCGGCATGGTCCTGGACGCCGTCCCGGTCATCCCGCCGGACCTGCGCCCGATGGTGCAGCTCGACGGTGGCCGGTTCGCGACCTCGGACCTGAACGACCTCTACCGCCGGGTCATCAACCGCAACAACCGCCTCAAGCGCCTGCTCGACCTCGGGGCGCCCGAGATCATCGTCAACAACGAGAAGCGGATGCTGCAGGAGGCCGTGGACAGCCTGTTCGACAACGGCCGCCGTGGCCGCCCGGTCACCGGCCCGGGCAACCGCCCGCTGAAGTCGCTCTCCGACATGCTCAAGGGCAAGCAGGGCCGGTTCCGCCAGAACCTGCTCGGCAAGCGCGTGGACTACTCGGGTCGCTCGGTCATCGTGGTCGGCCCGCAGCTCAAGCTGCACCAGTGCGGCCTGCCCAAGCAGATGGCGCTCGAGCTCTTCAAGCCGTTCGTCATGAAGCGACTGGTCGACCTCGACCACGCCCAGAACATCAAGTCGGCCAAGCGCATGGTCGAGCGCCAGCGCTCGGTCGTCTGGGACGTGCTCGAGGAGGTCATCACCGAGCACCCCGTGCTGCTCAACCGGGCACCCACGCTGCACCGCCTCGGCATCCAGGCCTTCGAGCCGCAGCTCGTCGAGGGCAAGGCCATCCAGATCCACCCGCTCGTCTGCACGGCGTTCAACGCCGACTTCGACGGTGACCAGATGGCCGTCCACGTGCCGCTCTCGGCGGAGGCGCAGGCCGAGGCCCGAATCCTCATGCTCTCGAGCAACAACATCCTCAAGCCGGCGGACGGGCGCCCGGTGACCATGCCGACCCAGGACATGATCATCGGCCTGTACCACCTCACCACCGAGGTGGAGGACGGCGTCGGCGCCGGTCGGGTGTTCTCCTCGCCCAGCGAGGCGCGGATGGCCTTCGACGCCGGTGAGCTCACGCTCGGCGCACCCGTGCGCATCCGGCTCCGCGGGGTGGTCCCGAGCTCGCTCACCGAGCTCCCGGAGGGCGTCGAGGCGGACGCCGACGGATTCCTCGCCGAGTGGCTCGTCCCCACCACGCTCGGCCGGGCGCTGTTCAACGAGGCACTGCCGGTGAACTACCCCTACGTCAACGAGCAGGTCGACAAGAAGCGGCTCTCGACGATCGTCAACGACCTCGCCGAGCGCTACACCAAGGTCGAGGTCGCGGCCTCGCTCGACGCGCTCAAGGAGCACGGCTTCCACTGGGCGACCCGCTCGGGCACCACGGTGGCCATCTCCGACGTGGTGACCCCGCCCCGCAAGGCCGAGATCCTCGAGGGCTACGAGGTCAAGGCCGAGAAGGTCCAGACCCAGTACGAGCGCGGCCTCATCACCGACGAGGAGCGCCGCCAGGAGCTCATCGAGATCTGGACCAAGGCCACGGCCCACATCGCCCGCGAGATGGAGGACAACATCCCGCACACCAACACCATCTACCGGATGGTGTCCTCCGGAGCGCGAGGCAACTGGATGCAGCTGCGCCAGATCGCCGGCATGCGCGGGCTGGTGTCCAACCCCAAGGGCGAGATCATCCCGCGGCCGATCCGCGCGAACTTCCGCGAGGGCCTGTCCGTGCTGGAGTTCTTCATCTCCACGCACGGCTCCCGCAAGGGTCTCGCGGACACCGCCCTGCGCACCGCCGACTCCGGCTACCTCACCCGGCGCCTCGTGGACGTCTCCCAGGACGTCATCATCCGCGAGGAGGACTGCGGCACCGACCGCGGCCTGTCGATGCCGATCGCGCACGTCGAGGAGACGGGGGAGCGGCGCAAGCACGACGACGTCGAGACCTCGGTCTACGCACGGACCCTCGCCGAGGACATCGTGCGCGACGGCGAGGTCCTCGCGGAGGCCGGCATCGACCTCGGTGACGTCGTCATCGACCGCCTCTCCCAGGCGGGCGTGGACGCGGTCAAGGTGCGCTCCGTGCTCACCTGCGACAGCCGGGTCGGCACCTGCGCGAAGTGCTACGGCCGGTCCCTGGCGACGGGCAAGCTCGTCGACATCGGTGAGGCGGTCGGCATCATCGCGGCCCAGTCGATCGGCGAGCCGGGCACCCAGCTGACGATGCGCACCTTCCACACCGGTGGGGTGGCCGGTGACGACATCACCCAGGGCCTGCCCCGCGTCGTCGAGCTCTTCGAGGCCCGCACCCCCAAGGGCGTCGCGCCGATCGCCGAGGCGACCGGCCGGGTCACGATCGAGGAGACCGACAAGGCGCGCCGCATCCTGCTCACCCCGGACGACGGCTCCGAGGAGCACGCGTACCCGGTGAGCAAGCGGGCCCGGCTGCAGGTCTCGGACGGCCAGCACGTCGAGGTGGGCACCCGACTCACGCTGGGGAACATCGACCCCAAGCAGGTCCTTCGCATCCTCGGCCCGCGCCAGGTGCAGATGCACCTCGTGGACGAGGTGCAGAGCGTCTACCGGCAGCAGGGCGTGTCGATCCACGACAAGCACATCGAGGTCATCGTCCGGCAGATGCTGCGCCGGATCACGATCATCGAGTCGGGCGACGCGGACCTCCTCCCCGGCATGCTCGCCGAGCGTGGCCGCTTCGAGGAGGAGAACCGCCGCGTGGTGGCGGAGGGCGGCAAGCCGGCCTCGGGTCGCCCGGAGCTGATGGGCATCACCAAGGCCTCGCTCGCGACCGACTCGTGGCTGTCGGCGGCGTCCTTCCAGGAGACGACCCGGGTGCTCACGGAGGCGGCGATGGAGGGAAAGTCCGACCCGCTGCTCGGGCTGAAGGAGAACGTGATCCTCGGCAAGCTGATCCCCGCCGGGACCGGCCTGGAGCGCTATCGCAACATCAAGGTCGAGCCGACCGAGGAGGCCAAGGCGGCCGCCTACGCGATGCCGAGCTACGAGGACTACGCCTACCCGGACTTCGGTCCCGGGTCCGGCGAGGCCGTCCGGCTCGACGACAGCGAGCTCGGGCTCGACCGGCTCTGACGCGATGGGCGACGCCGTCGCCGGCGTCGGCGGCGCGGCCCTCCGGCCGACAGGCGGGTGTGCTGGGTGGTCACCACCCGCCACACCCGCCCCGTCGGCGCGGGACGGCAGGTGTCCCGAGAGGGCATCAGCGTGACGGCGTCACCGCAGCTCGGGCAGCTCGTACACCCGCGCATCCCGGTTCTCGAAGCGGAGCTGCGCATAGGGGGCCAGGGTGGGCGCGGCGGGCCGGGTGCCGTCGACGTACACCCACCGCACCCCAAGGTCCTGCAACTGCCGGGCCGCAGCCGCAGTCGGTGTTACGAAGAAGCCGTCGTTGAGCTCGAGCAGCTCTGGCCGCCAGTAGTCGACGGTGATGGAGTCCCGGCCCTCCGGCGCGATACGGGTGGCCGTCGGCGTGGCCGTCCAGCCCTCGATGAGCGACTGACGCTCGGTGAACGCGGTGACCACCCACCGTCGGCTGTCGCACCCTCCCCGTGGTTCCCGCGGGACGGTGCAGTGGCGGTTCACCATGACGAGATCGTCGATGTCGGAGTTGTCGCGGATCCACCGTGCGGCGTCGATCTGGTCTTGGGTGACGGCGTAGGCGGCCGTGATGTCGACCGGCTGCGGTGGGCTGGGAAGCGGCCCGGCCCCCGATCTCACGATGACGGCGATCCCTGCCGCGGTCAGGGTCAGCGCACCGGCCGCGAGGGCGGCCAGAATCCGGGTTCTGACCCCCCCCTGGACGAGGAGGAGGCCCACGGCCGCCGTCCCGAGCAGCACGAGGAGCCCCCAGCCGAGCATCGCGAATGTTCGTTCGTACTGTCCGGTGGCAAGCTCGCCCTCGACGGCGGGTGGGACGGTCGCGAGCAGCACCCCCCCAACCACCGAGACCACGCCCAGCCGCCACATCGCCGCCGTGCCGAAGCGGCGGTGCATCTCCAGGAGCGCGAGAGCGGTCCCCATGCCCATGAGCGGGATCGCTGTTCCGGCGAAGTAGTACTGACTGGCGCCCGGGTGGCTGAAGACGACGACCCCTCCGGCGCCGGAGAGGACCGCCCCGATCAGCAGCCAGATGACGGGGTCCTGGCGGTGTGGGCGGTGGAGGGGAAGCATCACCATGGGAGCAGCGCGGCCGAGGATGGCCAGTGCTGTGACCGTCAGCGCCGTGCGCTGCAGCGTGGCGCTGGGCAGGCCGCCGAGCCACCCATGGAGGGGAGTCTGGGCAGCGGCCTCGGTCAGGCCGAGCGCGAGCCCAGCGCTGGATCCGCGGAACACGACGACCACGGTGAGGACGAGGGCGCCGGCGACGACGGCAAGGTCGAGCAGCACGGGAGAGAGCATTCGCCGGTTCCAGAGCCCCATGGCCACCGCTGCGAGGCCCAGGCCAGCGACGACGAGGGGAGAGGTTGACCCCTTCGTTCCGGCGGCGACGACGGCCAGAACCGGCACGAGCACGAACGCCCCGGACAGCGACTCCCCCCGCCAGCGCACGGCGAGGACCACGATGAGGGCGATCAGGGTCGGCACCCCGAGCGCCATGGTGGGGGACAACGGCGTCAGCGGAAGCCCGAAGGTGTCCTTGCCGAAGACGTTGACCTGCCCCCCGGCCATGGTGACGGCCGCCGCCATGGGGCCCGTGATCGGGCGGCCCGAGAGCCGCACCGCTCCGGCAGCGACCGACAGGACGATGAGGCCGGGTACGACCGCCGGCATGACCCGCAACAGCACCTCGTCGAGGCCCAGACCCGATGCCCGGGCGGTCTGCGCGATCCACGCGTGGGCAAACCAGTGGTAGCCGAGGTCCTCCCCCACCACCGTGGGCCAGCTGGTCGGGCCCCGCGTGAGCAGCTGCCCGGCGAGTGCCTGGTGCAGGAAGGCGTCGACGTGTACGCGCCAGGCCCCTGGTGGCCAGGCGAGCCGGTGCGCGCGGAAGTACGGCACGAGCTGAAGCACGGCCGGCGCCGCGGTGACCCCTACGAGGGGCCCCCACCACCATGGGAGCGTCGACGCCCGCGCCTGCAGCACGCGGCGGCGGCTGCTGCGGACCACCAGCAGCGCCACCGGAACGCAGAGGGGGATCGCCACGGACAGCCATGGGACGCGGGTGAGCCCGGCGAGCACCTGAGCCCCGATTGCCATGGCTGTCCCCAGCGCGAAGCCCACGGCCAGGTCCTCGACCAGCCATCCCCCCCGGGGCCGCACAGCGCGCCACAGCACTGCGCCGGGCAGCACCTGGGTGATCGCGACGGCGGCCAGGGCAGCACCCGCTGACCCCATCGACAGACCGGTGCGCACGGCGTAGGCCAGGAACACGAAGACGGAGCCCAGCGCGGTCGCCACGGTGACCACCTCGGCGAGCCAGCGCAGCGCCGCCGGGCGGTCGGGCCCGGCAACGGTGGCCACGGGAAACGCGGTGACGGTCACCCATCTCCTTCTCGAGGCGTGTGCGGCCGGCCGGCCGAGGCGGACGAGAGTATACGGTCGACTGAGCGACCGCCCGCCTCGTGCTGGTAGCGTCCCGGCGCGTGTCGGCATCCTCCCACCCCCCGTCAGCGCCCACCCCCTCGGAGGGGCTCGCGGACGGGCGCGCCGACGCCTCCCCGGACGAGGGGGCCGGGGTCTACGAGCCGGGGTACTTCGAGACCCGGCTCGCGAAGGACGCCAACCGCGAGAAGACCTGGCGCCACCTGTGCGCCTACCTCGGAAGGTGGGTCGGGCCGGGGGACTCGGTGCTCGAGCTCGGTGCGGGCTGGTGCGACTTCGCCAACACCATCCACGCAGCGCACGTCGTGGCCATGGACGTCGACGCCACGGTCCGCCGGGCCGCTGCCGACCACGTCACGGCCGTGGTCGGCGACTGCACCGACCTGTCGCGGTTCGAGCCGGGCTCCTTCGACGTCGTCTTCGCCTCCAACCTCCTCGAGCACCTGGAGAGGCCCGCCAGCCGACAGCTTCTCGACGGCGCCCGTTCAGTGCTGCGGCCCGGTGGACGGCTGATCCTCATGCAGCCGAACTTCCGGCTGAACCCCGGCCGGTACTTCGACGACTACACCCACATCGCCATCTTCACCGACCAGTCACTCTCGGACTTCCTCACCTCGAGCGGGTGGACGGTCCAGGTCGTCAAGGCGCGCTTCCTGCCGTTGACCCTGAAGTCACGAGCCTCGGGGCTGACCTTTCTCGTGCCCTGGTACCTCCGCTCGCCCCTCAAGCCGCTCGCCGGGCAGATGCTCGTCGTCGCCACCCCCACCAAGGAGGACTGAGTGCTGCGCGACCAGCGGCTCGTCGTCGTGCTGCCGACGTACAACGAGAAGGACAGCATCGCGGAGTGCGTGCGGCGCTTCGAGTCCGTCGAGGCCGTCGACGAGGTCATCGTCGTCAACAACAATGCCGCGCCGGGCACCTCGGAGGAGGTGGCGACGACGGGCGCGACGGAGGTCCTCGAGTCCACCCAGGGCTACGGCGCGGCGATCAAGCGTGGCCTGAGCGAGGCGATCGGGTCCGGCGCCGACCTCGTCTGCATCTGCGAACCGGACGGGACGTTCAACCCGGAGGACCTGCGCAAGCTGCTGGCCTTCATGCCCGAGTGCGACCTCGTCGTGGGCTCGCGCACGGTGGCGAACTTCATCTGGCACGGGGCGAACATGGGGTGGTTCCTGCGCTGGGGGAACTGGGCCGTCGCCAAGCTGATCGAGGCTCTGTACAACACCGCCTACCTCAGCGACGTCGGCTGCACGTTCCGCGTCATGACGAGGGATCAGGCGCGCGCCGTCCTGGTGCGCTCACGGCTCGACGGGTCCGCCTTCGGGCTCGAGATGCTGCTCCTTGCGATCATCACCCGGGCGCGGATCGTGCAGGTCCCGGTCAACTACCACCAGCGCGTCGGGGTCTCCTCGGTGACCGGAGAGCTGTCCAAGACGATCGCCCTGGGGCTGGAGATGATCGGTCTGGTGCTGAGGATGCGGGTGCGGAGCGGGAGGATCAGGCGCGGCGGCTGAGGTCGGGGGCGGTGCCGGCGAGCTCCGAGGACTGGGCGGGGCTCCCGTCAGCGTCCTCGGTCCCGCGGCCCTCCCCCCCGTCCTCGTGGGAGCCGGTCGGTTCCCCGCGGTCCGGCTGGCGGAACACGTGACGGCGGGAGGCCCAGAAGCGGAAGGCCATGCCCAGGGCCAACCCCACGCCGTTCGCAGCGATGTTGTCGGCGAGTGGCGAGCGGAGGTCCAGCACGTAGTGCGAGAACCAGAGGCACCCCACGGCGATGAAGGTGCCGATCATGGCGACGAGGGCGAAGAGGAGGAACTCCTGGTGGGCGGCGTCGCGTCGCGTGTGCCGGAAGGTCCAATAGCGGTTGCCCACCCACGCGACGACCGTGGCGGCTGCCCCCGAGATCACCTTGGCGGCGAGCGGGTAGTCGTGCAGGGGCCCCTCGCCACCGGCGAAGCGCAGGGCGTTGAAGCCCCCCACATCGACGACGAACCCGACCGCCCCCACCATCCCGTAGCTGATCACCTGACGGAGCGTCGGGTGCAGCACGCCACGCAGGGCGGCGAGTCGGCTCCACACCCTGACCACGCTACCAACCGGACCGCTCGGCAGCGCGAGCCGTGCGCCGTGTCACGGCCGCCGCGCCGGCCGGCGCCGTCGTGAGCGGCCCCGCCGACGGAGCCCCGGCCCATCCCGTCGCCCGAGCCTGCTCGGCGGCCGGCGAGGTGGCGCTGCGGCGCCGCGGGCGGGTGCTCGAGCTCGTCCTGGACGGGCGGTTCGCGATGGACACCGTCGACACCTCCACGGAGGTGGCCCTGGCGGCGGCGGCGCTCGAGGTCTGTGCCGACCCCTCCCGCGTGCTCGTCGGCGGGCTGGGCCTGGGCTTCACGGCCCGCGCCGTGCTCGCCGACCGGCGCGTGGGGCGGGTCGACGTGGTCGAGCTGGCCGAGCCCTTGGTGGCCTGGGCGCGGGCCGGGCTGGTGCCCGAGCTCGCCGACCTCGAGGGAGGCGGCCGCTGCCGGCTCGCGGTGGCCGACGTCGCCGACGTGCTCGCCGGCACCGCCGCCCCGGGGAGCCCGGCCGGCCCGTGGGACCTGGTCCTCCTCGACGTCGACAACGGCCCCGGCTTCCTGCTGCGCGAGGCGAACGCCGACCTGTATGCCGTGCCCGGCCTGGAGCGCGCGGCCGCCCGGCTGGCGCCGGGCGGGGTCCTCGCGGCGTGGTCCTCCGACCTCGCGCCGGACCTGCTCGCCGGGCTGCGGGAGGTCGCCGGCCGGCGGGGCGGTGCCGTCGCGGAGCGTCGGCTGCCGGTGGCCCGCGAGGGCCGGCTCCTCGACTACGCGCTCTACCTGCTGCTCCCCGCCCCAGCGCCGAGCCCGGCAGGGCCCCGGAGAACGCCGGGCCCCCGGCGCCCGGCCTGAGGCGATTTGGCCGGTCACCGGCATACCGGTAGCCTCGGATGTTGTCTGGCTAGGTCCGGACGCACGACGCCGGACGCCGACGCGACCGGCGCGCCCACCTCCTGCCGGGCGCCCCGCACGCCACTCCTCGTCGTCGAGGCATGCGCCGCGGGGAGTGCAGGGAGGAGCACCCGATGCGAGCACCCCACCCGGGGACGAGCAGCGGGCCAGAACAAGGAGCCGTCGCGACGCCGCGCCGGTCACGACCAGAGCAAAGGATCGTTGTTGCCTACCATCAACCAGCTGGTGCGCAAGGGCCGGCAGGACAAGATCACCAAGACCAGCACGCCTGCCCTCAAGGGCTCCCCGCAGCGCCGTGGGGTGTGCACGCGGGTCTACACCACCACGCCGAAGAAGCCGAACTCCGCGCTGCGCAAGGTCGCGCGCGTTCGGCTGACGAGCCAGATGGAGGTCACGGCCTACATCCCCGGTGAGGGCCACAACCTCCAGGAGCACTCGATCGTCCTCGTCCGCGGGGGCCGCGTGAAGGACCTGCCCGGCGTGCGCTACAAGATCATCCGCGGCTCCCTCGACACCCAGGGCGTGAAGAACCGCAAGCAGGCCCGCAGCCGCTACGGCGCGAAGAAGGAGAAGAAGTAATGCCTCGCAAGGGCCCCGCTCCGAAGCGCCCACTCGTCGTCGACCCCGTCTACGGCAGCCCGCTGGTGACCGCGCTGGTCAACAAGGTGCTCCTCGACGGCAAGAAGTCCATCGCGGAGACCATCGTCTACGGCGCCCTCGAGGGCTGCCGCGCCAAGACCGGCACGGACCCGGTCGTCACGCTCAAGCGCGCGCTGGACAACATCAAGCCCACCCTGGAGGTCAAGTCCCGCCGCGTCGGTGGCGCGACCTACCAGGTGCCGATCGAGGTCAAGCCGAACCGGGCGACGACGCTGTCGCTGCGCTGGCTCATCGGCTACAGCCGGCAGCGCCGCGAGAAGACCATGACCGACCGGCTGATGAACGAGATCCTCGACGCCAGCAACGGCCTCGGTGCCGCGGTCAAGCGCCGCGAGGACACCCACAAGATGGCCGAGTCGAACAAGGCCTTCGCGCACTACCGCTGGTGACCGTCGTCCCGGTGTGCCGGCCCCGCACCTCGCTCGGCCGGCACACCGGACCGGGGCGCCCGGCATACCTGCGCCCCCGCGCACGTTGACCGCACGGAACCTCCACGCACACGAGCGAGAGAAGACGACAGCAGTGGCACTCGACGTCCTGACCGACCTGACCAGGGTCCGGAACATCGGCATCATGGCGCACATCGACGCCGGCAAGACCACGGCGACCGAGCGCATCCTCTTCTACACGGGCGTCAACCACAAGATGGGCGAGACGCACGACGGTGCGTCCACCACCGACTGGATGGAGCAGGAGAAGGAGCGGGGGATCACCATCACCTCCGCGGCCGTGACCAGCTTCTGGAACGACAACCAGATCAACATCATCGACACGCCCGGCCACGTCGACTTCACCGTCGAGGTGGAGCGCTCGCTGCGCGTCCTGGACGGCGCCGTCGCCGTCTTCGACGGCAAGGAGGGCGTGGAGCCGCAGTCCGAGACCGTGTGGCGCCAGGCCGACAAGTACGGCGTGCCGCGCATCTGCTTCGTCAACAAGATGGACAAGCTCGGCGCCGACTTCTACTTCACCGTCAAGACCATCGTCGACCGCCTCGGCGCGGAGCCGCTGGTCCTGCAGCTGCCGATCGGTGCGGAGCACGAGTTCGTCGGCGTGGTCGACCTGCTCGAGATGCGCGCGCTGGTCTGGCCGGGTGACGCCAAGGGCGACGTGACCATGGGCGCCAAGTACGAGGTCCAGGAGATCCCGGCAGACCTGCTCGAGCGGGCCCGGGAGTACCGCCACGCGCTCGTCGAGCGGGTCGCCGAGTCCGACGACACGCTCATGGAGAAGTACCTCGAGGGCGCCGAGCTGACCGTCGACGAGCTCAAGGGCGGCGTCCGCGCGCTCACCGTCAGGTCCGAGGTCTACCCCGTCCTCTGCGGCTCGGCCTTCAAGAACCGCGGCGTGCAGCCGATGCTGGACGCCGTCGTCGACTTCCTTCCCAGCCCGCTCGACGTGCCCGCCATGCAGGGCCACGCCCCGGGGAACGAGGAGGAGCACGTCACCCGGCACCCGAGCCTGGAGGACCCGTTCTCCGCGCTCGCCTTCAAGGTCGCCGCGCACCCGTTCTTCGGCACCCTGACCTTCATCCGGGTCTACTCCGGCCAGATCCACTCCGGGACCCAGGTGCTGAACTCGACCAAGGTCAAGAAGGAGCGCATCGGGAAGCTCTTCCAGATGCACGCCAACAAGGAGAACCCGGTGGGCGATGCCCTCGCCGGGCACATCTACGCCGCGATCGGGCTGAAGAACACCACGACGGGCGACACCCTGTGCGCCATCGACGCCCCGGTGGTGCTCGAGTCGATGACCTTCCCCGAGCCGGTCATCCAGGTCGCCATCGAGCCCAAGACCAAGGGCGACCAGGAGAAGCTCGGCACGGCGATCCAGAAGCTCGCCGAGGAGGACCCGACCTTCCAGGTCACCCTCGACGTGGAGACCGGCCAGACCATCATCGCCGGCATGGGCGAGCTGCACCTGGACATCCTCGTGGACCGGATGCGGCGCGAGTTCAAGGTCGAGGCCAACGTCGGCAAGCCTCAGGTCGCCTACCGGGAGACCATCCGGCGCCGCGTGGACAAGCACGACTACACCCACAAGAAGCAGACCGGCGGGTCGGGCCAGTTCGCCAAGGTCCAGATCGCCCTGGAGCCCCTGGACACCTCCGACGGCGAGCTGTACGAGTTCGAGAACAAGGTCACCGGTGGCCGGGTCCCGCGCGAGTACATCCCCTCGGTCGACCACGGCATCCAGGACGCCATGCAGTACGGCATCCTCGCCGGCTACCCGCTCGTCGGGATCAAGGCCACGCTGCTCGACGGGGCGTACCACGACGTCGACTCCTCGGAGATGGCGTTCAAGATCGCCGGCTCGATGGCGCTGAAGGAGGCCGTGCGCAAGTGCGACCCGGTCCTCCTGGAGCCGATGATGGCCGTCGAGGTGCGCACCCCCGAGGAGTACATGGGCGACGTCATCGGCGACATCAACTCCCGCCGTGGCCACATCCAGGCCATGGAGGACATCAGCGGCGCCAAGGTCGTGCGTGGCCTGGTCCCGCTCTCGGAGATGTTCGGCTACGTCGGCGACCTCCGGAGCAAGACGCAGGGCCGGGCGAACTACTCCATGGAGTTCGACTCCTATGCCGAGGTCCCCAAGTCGGTCTCCGAGGAGATCATCAAGAAGACCCGCGGTGAGTGACCGCTAGACTCAACTGCTGTCACCCGGCGCACCCGGACCCGCGCGGTCCCCAAGCCAAAGAGCACCAGCACCACGCCACGTCCTGCACCGGGCGCCCGGCGTCAAACCAGAAGTCCCGAGGAGGACGAGAGAAGTGGCGAAGGCAAAGTTCGAGCGGACCAAGCCGCACGTCAACATCGGCACCATCGGTCACATCGACCATGGCAAGACGACGCTGACCGCAGCGATCTCCAAGGTCCTGCACGACAAGTACCCGGACCTGAACCCGATGTTCGCGTTCGACGACATCGACAAGGCGCCCGAGGAGAAGCAGCGCGGGATCACGATCTCGATCGCGCACATCGAGTACCAGACCGAGAAGCGGCACTACGCGCACGTCGACTGCCCGGGCCACGCCGACTACATCAAGAACATGATCACCGGTGCGGCCCAGATGGACGGCGCCATCCTCGTGGTCGCGGCGACCGACGGCCCGATGCCGCAGACGAAGGAGCACGTCCTCCTCGCCCGCCAGGTCGGCGTCCCCTACATCGTCGTGGCGCTCAACAAGGTCGACATGGTCGACGACGAGGAGATCCTCGAGCTCGTCGAGATGGAGGTCCGCGAGCTGCTCTCGAACTACGAGTTCCCCGGTGACGACCTGCCGGTCGTCAGGGTGTCCGCCCTGAAGGCACTGGAGGGCGACGAGGAGTGGGGCAAGAGCGTCCTGGAGCTCATGGACGCCGTGGACGAGTCGGTCCCCGAGCCCGAGCGCGACATCGACAAGCCGTTCCTCATGCCCATCGAGGACGTGTTCACGATCACCGGCCGTGGCACCGTGGTCACCGGCCGCATCGAGCGTGGCGTCCTGAAGGTCAACGAGGAGGTCGAGATCGTCGGCATCCACGAGGGTGCGCCGCAGAAGACCACCGTCACCGGTGTCGAGATGTTCCGCAAGCTGCTCGACGAGGGTCGTGCGGGCGAGAACGTCGGCCTCCTCCTGCGCGGCATCAAGCGCGAGGAGGTCGAGCGCGGCCAGGTCGTCGTCAAGCCCGGCTCGATCACCCCGCACACCGAGTTCGAGGCGAACGTCTACATCCTCTCCAAGGACGAGGGTGGCCGGCACACGCCGTTCTACGACAACTACCGTCCGCAGTTCTACTTCCGGACCACCGACGTCACCGGAGTGGTGCACCTCCCCGAGGGCACCGAGATGGTCATGCCCGGTGACAACACCGAGATGTCGGTCGAGCTGATCCAGCCGATCGCCATGGAGGAGGGCCTGAAGTTCGCGATCCGCGAGGGCGGCCGCACCGTCGGCGCCGGTCGGGTCACGAAGATCACCAAGTGACCCCCCGCGGCTGACCGCCGCACGAAGGGCCCGTATGCCGGCCGGCATACGGGCCCTTCGCCGTCCCTGCCCTACGCACCGGGTGCGGTCGGGCAGGAAGCCGTCAGCAGGCGGCGCTGACGGTGAAGTAGGTGTCCTCCGCGTTGTTGGCGGAGTTGGTCACCCGGATGGTGACGGTGTCGGTGTCCGGGTCGAAGCCGTTGTCGACGGAGATGTCGCGGCTACCGGAGAAGATCACGTCCGACGTGGTCACGGCGCACTTGCGGACGTTGCGCTCGAAGCGGACGCTGTAGGCGCCGACACCGGTGCGGGTCGTCGAGACGACGCCGGAGGAGATCCCGGCATAGACGGCGCCGCCGGGCGTGACCGTCGCGTACAACGGCTTGGCGTAGTAGCCGGCGACGTCGGCGAAGAGGTGGGCACTGGCGTTGGTCTTGAGAATGAAGCCGCCCCCGGCGCTGATCGGGAGGGTGACCATGTTGGCCACCGCGCCCGACGGGTCGTAGTTGACCAGCGAGGCGTTCGGCTCCGGGGTGCCGCTGGCCCACCCCTTGACGAAGCCCTTCGTGCCCGACTGCGAGATCGCCCCGAGGTTGAGCTGCACCGCGGTCGCGTAGCTCGGGATGCCGCAGCCGCCCGGCTTGCCACCCTGCGGGCCGTAGGAGCCGGTCGCGGTGAAGCCCCGGGACGCGGCGGTGAGCCGACCTCCGGCCACCCGGGTGTCGAGGACCCGACACGGCGCCACGAGGAAGAACGTCGACTCCGAGCCGGCCGCCATGGCGGGTGAGGCGAGCGCCCGGGCGGTGCTCGCGGCGCCGCCGGGGTTGGGTGAGGCACCGCCGGCCGCGAGCGCGGAGGCGGCGCCGACCGGCAGCACGGCGGCGGCCGCCGTCGCCAGGACGACGCGGCGGGTTCGGTTCGTGGTACGAGGCATGACTGGTCCCCTCTCGGTTGCGGGCGTCCCTCGCCCACGTCAAGAGGAGGCCGGTGCCGCTCGCCCTGATACGCCGCTGGGGGTGCCGCGCGGTCTTCCCAGTGCGGCGGTCCCGGAAGGGAGGCGACGTCCGCAGCGGCCCGCCGGCGGGGTCGTCCGCGGGAGGTTCCGCGGCGAAAGGCGCCAAAGCGCGGAAGCGCGGAAGCGCCGCCGACACCGGCGCGGCGGGCGTACCCTCCGGAGGCATGAGGAGTTGGCGCCGCCTGCTGGTCCTGCTCGCCGCCGCCGTGACGGGCGGCCTCCTCCTCAGCGGTGCGGGTCCGGTGGCCTCCGAGCCCGTCGTGCCCACGCTGCGCTTCAGCGCGGCCGGGGACTACGGTGCCGGCAGCAACTCCCAAGCCGTGTTCAGCACGATCGGTGGCCTCAGGAACGACCTCAACCTCGCCCTCGGTGACATGTCCTACGGCACCACCGGCCAGGAGCAGGCATGGTGCCAGCTCGTCAAGGCGGGCGTGGGGGAGGGCTACCCCTTCCAGCTGCTCGCCGGCAACCACGAGAGCAACGGGCTGAACGGCAACATCAACGACTTCTCCGCCTGCCTGCCGAACCAGCTTCCCGGTGCCCGGGGCACCTACGGCCGGGAGTACTACGTCGACGTGCCGGCAACCGCGCCCCTCGTCCGGTTCGTCATGGTCTCACCGGGGATTCCCTACCCGGACGGCTCATGGTCCTACGCCAAGGGGACGCCCCGCTACGCCTGGACAGCGGCGGCCATCGACGGGGCCCGCGGGGCCGGCATACCGTGGGTGGTGGCGGGGGCGCACTACCCGTGCCTCAGCATCGGCGTCTACGGCTGCGGCATGGGCGCGGACCTGATGAACCTCCTGGTGGACAAGCGCGTGGACCTGGTGCTCGGCGGTCACGAGCACATGTACCAGCGGTCGAAGCAGGTGGCCACCGGTCCCGGCTGCGCCGCCGTCACCGCGGGCACCTACACCGCGGCCTGCGTCGCCGACGCGGACGACGACCTCGTCGCCGGAGCCGGGACGGTGTTCGCGACCGTGGGCACCGGGGGGATCGCCCAGCGCGACGTCAACCGCGCCGACCCCGAGGCCGGCTACTTCGACGTGGCCTCCGGCGCCAACGAGAACCTCACCTATGGCGTCCTCGACATGACGGCCACCCCCGACCGGCTGTCGGCCTCCTTCAAGCGCGCAGCCGGGGGTTCCTTCGCGGACGCGTTCACCCTGACCAAGGGAACGGCTCCGCCGAACCAGCCTCCGACCGCGTCCTTCACCAGCTCGTGCACCGACCTCGGGTGCGCCGTCGACGCGTCGGCGTCGGGCGACCCGGACGGCACGGTCGCGTCCTACGCCTGGGCATGGGGCAACGGGCAGACCGGCGCCGGGCGCACCGCGAGCCAGACGTATCCCGCGGCCGGCACCTACACCGTGCGGCTGACCGTGACCGACGACAAGGGCGCCACCGGCACGACTACGAGGGACGTCACGGTCACCGAGCCGCCGGGCACCGTGACGACCTACGCCAGGGACACCTTCACGCGGACCGTGGCGTCGGGCTGGGGCACCGCGGACACGGGTGGCGCGTGGACCGGCTCGACGGGCGGTGTCTCGGTTGACGGCAGTCGCGGAAGTGCCCGCATCAACGCCGGCAGTGGTCCCACGCTCGGCCTTGGCTCGTTCACCTCGACGGCCACGGAGCTCTTCCTCTCGGTGTCCCAGGACAAGCTCGCGACGGGAAACGGGCTCTACGTCACGGCGATGGGGCGGCGCATCACCGGTGTCGGTGACTATCGGGGCAAGGTGCGGATCAACGGCAGCGGCGCCGTCACCTCGTCGCTTTCGCGCAACGGCGCCGGAGCGGGCGAGGTCTCCCTGGCGGGCGAGGCGGTCGTCCCAGGACTCACGCTGACGGCGAACGACCGGCTTCTCCTGCGCACGCAGGTCACGGGCAGCGCACCCACCACGGTGAGGCTCCGGGTGTGGAAGGCCGGAACGCCGGAACCGAGCACCTGGCAGCGCTCCGCGACCGACAGCACCCCCGGGTTGCAGGTCGGCGGCGCCATCGGGCTGGCGCTCTACGTCTCCGGGGGCGCGACCAACGCCCCGGTCACGGCGTCCGTCGACGACCTGCTCGTCATGTCGGTCCCCTGAGCCGGCGCGGGGGCTGGGCTTCGGCCGATGGGGTCGGCGCCGATTTGGTCGGCCGCCGCCCGCTCTGGCACACTGAGCAGGTTGCTTGGCACGCGGTGCTGCCCATCTGGCCGTCCGCGCCCTCCGGGGTGACAACGCATCGAACCGCCGGTCCACCGGCGGGGCGACACACCTCCGGCGCCAGGCCCCGGCTCCCACCGGAGCAACGACCCGCGGCACGGATCCGCGAAAGCGAAGCCGTGAGCCTGCGGAGCGGGCGCGACACACCCGACCGCGGGGGTCGAGGCTCCACCCGGAGCCGCCCACGAGAGCTGGACGGCGAGAGAGAGACGGAACATCGATGGCGGGACAGAAGATCCGCATCCGGTTGAAGTCGTACGACCACGAGGTCATCGACAACTCGGCGCGCAAGATCGTCGACACGGTCACCCGGGCCGGTGCCACGGTCGTGGGCCCCGTGCCGCTCCCCACGGAGAAGAACGTCTTCGTGGTGATCCGCTCACCCCACAAGTACAAGGACAGCCGCGAGCACTTCGAGATGCGGACGCACAAGCGCCTCATCGACATCATCGACCCGACCCCCAAGGCCGTGGACTCGCTGATGCGTCTCGACCTCCCGGCCGACGTCAACATCGAGATCAAGCTCTGAGGCAATGGCCATGACTGCTACCAGGACCGTCACGGGTCTGCTCGGCGAGAAGCTCGGCATGACCCAGGTGTGGGACGCCGACAACCGGCTCGTCCCCGTCACCGTCATCGCGGCCGGGCCGTGCGTCGTCACCCAGGTGCGCGACGCCGACACCGACGGGTATGCCGCCGTGCAGCTCGGCTTCGGCGCCATCGACCCCCGCAAGGTCACCAAGCCGCTGACCGGGCACTTCGACAAGGCCGGCGTCACCCCACGGCGCCACCTCGTCGAGCTGCGGACGGCGGCCGCCGCCGACTACACGCCCGGCCAGGAGGTCACCGCCGAGGTGTTCGAGGCGGGCCAGCTCGTCGACGTCACCGGCACGACCAAGGGCAAGGGCTTCGCGGGCGTCATGAAGCGCCACGGCTTCCACGGTGTGGGGGCCTCGCACGGCGCCCACCGCAACCACCGCAAGCCCGGCTCGATCGGCGGCTGCGCCACCCCGGGCCGCGTGTTCAAGGGCATGCGCATGGCCGGCCGGATGGGCGGGGTGCGCCAGAGCACCCAGAACCTCACGATCCACGCCGTGGACGCCGAGCGGGGCCTGCTCCTCGTCAAGGGCGCCGTCCCCGGCCCGCGTGGCGGGGTCGTCCTCGTCCGTTCCGCCGCGAAGGGGGCCTGAGCACCATGGCATCCACGACCGACACCACCGCGAGGAGGGTCGACGTCGAGCTGCCCGCCGAGATCTTCGACGTGCAGACCAACGTCCCGCTCATCCACCAGGTCGTCGTCGCGCAGCTCGCCGCCGCCCGCCAGGGCACGCACTCGACCAAGCGCCGGGGAGAGGTCCGCGGCGGTGGCCGCAAGCCGTACCGCCAGAAGGGCACCGGCCGGGCCCGTCAGGGCTCGACGCGCGCGCCGCAGTTCACCGGCGGTGGCGTCGTCCACGGCCCGCAGCCGCGCGACTACACCCAGCGCACCCCGAAGAAGATGAAGGCAGCCGCGTTGCGCGGCGCCCTCTCCGACCGGGCCCGCCACGGGCGCGTCCACGTCGTCGAGGCGCTCGTGACCGGTGAGGCCCCGTCGACCAGGCAGGCCAGGGCGCTGCTCACCGGGCTGACCGAGCGCCACAACCTGCTCATCGTGCTCGACCGCTCCGACGTGGTCTCGCTGAAGTCGGTGCGCAACCTCGACGACGTGCACGTGCTCGCCGTCGACCAGCTCAACACCTACGACGTGCTGTGCGCCGACGACGTCGTCTTCACCCAGGCGGCCTTCGACACCTTCGTGGGCACCGCACGCACGCCGGCCACGCCGGCGGGCGCCCAGGAGCAGACCTCGGGCGCGCCGGAGCAGGAGGACGCCAAGTGAGCCCGGTGAAGAACCCCCGCGACATCCTCCTCGCGCCGGTCGTCTCGGAGAAGTCCTACGGCCTGCTCGACGAGGGCAAGTACACCTTCCTGGTCGACCCCCGCTCGAACAAGACGGAGATCAAGATCGCCGTCGAGCAGATCTTCGGGGTCAAGGTCGACTCGGTGCACACGATGAACCGGCCCGGCAAGACCCGCCGCACCCGCTTCGGCACGGGGAAGCGCAAGGACACCAAGCGCGCCATCGTCACCCTCCGCGAGGGCTCGATCGACATCTTCGGCAGCGCCGGCGCCTGAGGGACGGAAGGACACAACCATGGGTATCCGCAAGTACAAGCCGACGACACCGGGCCGCCGCGGCTCGAGCGTCGCCGACTTCGTCGAGGTCACGCGCTCGGAGCCGGAGAAGTCGCTCGTCCGCCCGCTCGCCAAGACCGGCGGCCGCAACAACAACGGGCGCATCACCACCCGGCACATCGGGGGCGGGCACAAGCGCGCCTACCGGGTCATCGACTTCCGTCGCCACGACAAGGACGGCGTGCCGGCGAAGGTCGCGCACATCGAGTACGACCCCAACCGGACCGCGCGCATCGCACTGCTGCACTACGCCGACGGCGAGAAGCGCTACATCCTGGCGCCGAACCGCCTCCGGCAGGGCGACGCCATCGAGAACGGCCCCGGCGCCGACATCAAGCCCGGCAACAGCCTGCCGCTGCGCAACATCCCGACCGGCACCGTCGTGCACGCGGTGGAGCTCAAGCCCGGCGGGGGCGCCAAGATCGCCCGGTCCGCCGGTGTGCGGGTCCAGCTCGTCGCCAAGGACGGCGCCTACGCGCAGCTGCGCCTGCCGTCGGGCGAGATCCGCAACGTCGACGCGCGCTGCCGCGCGACGATCGGCGAGGTGGGCAACGCCGAGCAGTCCAACATCAACTGGGGCAAGGCCGGCCGGATGCGCTGGAAGGGCAAGCGCCCGACGGTGCGCGGTGTCGTCATGAACCCGGTCGACCACCCGCACGGTGGTGGCGAGGGCCGCACCTCCGGTGGTCGCCACCCGGTGTCGCCCTGGGGCCAGCCCGAGGGGCGCACCCGTCGCCCGGGCAAGCCGAGCGACTCGATGATCGTCCGCCGCCGCCGCACGGGCAAGAAGCGCTGACAGGAGCCACGAACCCATGCCACGTAGCCTGAAGAAGGGTCCCTTCATCGACGACCACCTGCAGAAGAAGGTGGACGTCCAGAACGAAGCGGGCACCAAGAACGTCATCAAGACCTGGTCCCGCCGCTCGGTGGTCAGCCCCGACATGCTCGGGCACACCTTCGCGGTGCACGACGGCCGCAAGCACGTCCCGGTGTTCGTCACCGAGTCGATGGTCGGCCACAAGCTCGGCGAGTTCGCCCCGACGCGGACCTTTCGGGGTCACGTCAAGGACGACAAGAAGGGGCGGCGTCGCTGATGGCCGGCACCACCGAGACCGCCACCCCCGAGCTGCAGGCCCGGGCCTCCGCGCGGCACGTCCGCGTCACGCCGCAGAAGGCGCGTCGGGTCGTCGACCTCATCCGTGGCAAGCGGGCGACCGACGCCATCGCCGCCCTGCGGTTCGCGCCGCAGGCCGCGAGCGACCCGGTGCGCAAGGTCCTGGAGTCCGCGATCGCCAACGCGCGGGTCAAGGCCGACGCGCACGCGCGGCGCTTCGACGAGCGCGAGCTCGTGGTCGCGTCCGCGTTCGTCGACGAGGGCCCGACCATGAAGCGTTTCCGCCCGCGCGCCCAGGGCCGCGCCGCCCGCATCAACAAGCGCACGAGCCACATCACCGTGGTCGTCGCGCCCACACCCGCCAAGAGCCCGAACGGAGGCACCCGCTGATGGGCCAGAAGGTCAACCCGCACGGCTTCCGTCTCGGCATCACGACGGAGCACCGCAGCCGCTGGTTCGCTGACTCCACCAAGGAGGGTCAGCGCTACCGCGACTACGTCAAGGAGGACGTGGCGATCCGCAAGCTCATGTCCACGGGCATGGAGCGCGCCGGCATCTCCCGCGTCGACATCGAGCGCACCCGGGACCGGGTCCGCGTCGACATCCACACCGCCCGGCCGGGCATCGTCATCGGCCGTCGCGGCGCGGAGGCCGACCGGCTCCGCGGTGAGCTGGAGAAGCTGACCGGGAAGCAGGTCCAGCTCAACATCCTCGAGGTCAAGAACCCCGAGACCGACGCCCAGCTCGTGGCCCAGGGCATCGCCGAGCAGCTCAGCGCCCGCGTGTCCTTCCGGCGCGCGATGCGCAAGGGCATGCAGTCGGCCACCCGCGCCGGTGCCAAGGGCATCCGGGTGCAGGTCTCCGGTCGCCTCGGCGGCGCGGAGATGAGCCGCACCGAGTTCTACCGCGAGGGCCGCGTGCCGCTGCACACCCTGCGGGCGAACATCGACTACGGCTTCTACGAGGCCCGCACCACCTTCGGGCGCATCGGCGTCAAGACGTGGATCTACAAGGGCGACCTCACCGCCCGTGAGCTGGCCGCCCAGCAGGCCGCCGCGCCGCGCCAGAGCCGTGGCCCGCGCCGTGACGGCGCCGACCGGCCCGCGGACCGTCCGGACCGCAGCGGTACCCGCGACGGAGTCGCTCCGCCGGCGCCGGCGATGGATCCGGTCGCCGAGCCGGCCGGAGGCGAGCCGCCTGCGGCGGCGCCGGCCCTCGCCGACCT
>DASQFD010000085.1:0-44137 GCA_035633255.1 Dermatophilaceae bacterium | reverse complement strand
CGGCGGGAGGTGCGGCGGGCGCCGCGGCAGCGGGCGGAGCCGCCGCGGGTGCCGGCTGCGCCGGGTACTTCTCCTTGACCCGGCGAACGACCGGGGCCTCGACGGTCGAGCTGGCGCTCCTGACGTACTCGCCCATCTCGTTGAGCCGCTCGAGGAGGACCTTGCTGGTCACTCCGAGCTCCTTGGCGAGCGCGCTCACACGGACCTTTGCCACGTTTCTCCTGTCTTGGTCCGTGCCGGGACAGGCGCGGACCGGGGTTACAGCTGGGGGGTGCTCATCGCTGAGTACTCATCGGGCGCTCATTGGCGTCGAACCCGCTTTCGGTTCCCATTGCTCGGTCGGTGGTCGCCTGCGTGTGTGCCTCGACGTATGCCGTGACGGCGGCGGGATCGGTGGGGGCGCTGGCGCGCAGCGCTCTCCCGAAGGCCCGACGACGGACGGCGAGGTCGAGGCACGCCACCGTGGGGTGCAGCCAGGCGCCGCGCCCCGGGAGGCGGTGCCCCGGGTCGGGGACGAGGACGAGCGGGCCGCCGGCCCGATCCCCCCGATCCGGCCCGAGAACCACTCGCAGGAGTACCGACCGGCTATCCGTCCCGCGACAGCCGACACAGGTGCGGACGGGCGCTGCTCGCAGGCCCCTCCGCGAACGCGTCGGCGATCCCGGTCCGGAGTCCAGTCCGGTCGGTTCGCTCATCCTACCGCGAGCGACCGGTGCCTGTCGCACCCCGGCCGGCGGGCTCGGTGTCGGAGCGGATGTCGATCCGCCAGCCGGTGAGCTTGGCCGCGAGCCGGGCGTTCTGGCCCTCGCGCCCGATCGCCAGCGACAGCTGGTAGTCCGGCACCACCACCTTGGCGGCCCGCAGGGTGCGGTCGACGATCTCCACCGAGTTCACCCGGCTGGGGCTGAGCGCGGCGGCCACGAAGGTCGCGGGGTCCTCGCTCCAGTCCACGATGTCGATCTTCTCCCCGTGCAGCTGGGCCATCACGGCCCGCACCCGGGCCCCCATGGGGCCGATGCAGGCGCCCTTGGCGTTGACCCCGGGCACGGTCGCGTGGACCGCGATCTTGGTCCGGTGGCCCGCCTCGCGCGCGAGCGCGGCGATCTCCACGCTGCCGTCGGCGATCTCCGGCACCTCGAGCGCGAAGATCTTGCGCACCAGGTTGGGGTGGGTGCGGGAGAGCCCGATCTGCGGCCCGCGCAGCCCCCGCTTGACGCTGACGACGTAGCACCGGAGCCGCTGGCCGTGGACGTACTTCTCGCCCGGCACCTGCTCGGCGAGCGGGAGGATGCCCTCCACCGCGCCGAAGTCGACGGTCACGTGCCGAGGGTCCGGGCTCTGCTGGATGACGCCCGCGACGACGTCGCCCTCGCGGCCCTTGAAGTCGCCGAGGATGGCTTCGTCCTCGATGTCCCGCAGCCGCTGGACGATCACCTGGCGCGCCGTCGCCGCGGCGACCCGGCCGAAGCCGGTCGGGGTGTCGTCGAACTCCGGGCCGAGCTCGGTGCGGGTCGGGGGCCCGGGTGGCGCCTCGGCCTCCACGTCCCCGCCCTCCCCCGCCGGCCCGGCGGGGTCGGTGGCGGGCTCCGCGAGCGGGACCTCCACCTCCTCGCGTGCCCAGATCACGACGTGCCCGGTGGAGCGGTCGAGCTCGGCCCGGGCGTGCCGCGAGGCCCCCTGGGTGCGCTGGTAGGCCAGCAGGAGTGCCTGCTCGATGGCAGGGATGAGCACGTCGAGCGAGATGTCGCGCTCCCGCTCCAGCGCCCGGAGCGCCGCGGGGTCGATGTCCACGTCAGCCGCCCTGTCCGGTGTCGTCGGTCCCGGCCCGGGCGGGCCGGGAGAACTCCACCTGCACCTCGGCACGGGCCAGGGCGGCATACGCGAGGTCGAGGCGTCGGCGCACGCCCGTGGAGCCGGTGACCTCCACGGTGAGGTCCTCGGTGCCGGCGCGCAGGAGCCGCCCGGTCACCGGCTCGCCGTCCTGCGGGTGCAGCTCGAGCAGGCGCCCGACGTTGCGGCGGAAGTGGCGCGGCGCGGTGAGGGGCCGGCCGACCCCGGGTGAGCTCACCTCGAGGGTGTAGGGCTGCTCCCCCATGGCGTCGGAGCCCTCCAGCGCGGCGTCGACGACCCGCGTGGCGTCCGCGACCTCGTCCAGCGACAGCGGCTCGACGGGCTCGGTGGCGTCACCGGCGTCGACGACGGGGCGGTCGACCACGACCCGGACGACGCGCCGCCGGCCCGCGGGGGTGACGCTGACGTCCTCCAGGGCGACCCCGCTGCCCTCGAGGGCGGTCGCGAGGAGAGGAGCGATCCGGTCGGCTGTGCTCACGCGTCCTCCCTCTGCAGTTTTCGCCGCGGGCCCGAGTGGGGCCTGCTCACCCGTCACTGTAACCGCGCCGGGCGGGCGGTCGCACCCGTGCGAGGATGCGCCCATGCCCGCCCCGGCCGAGCCGACCCTCGCCCGCCGGGCGGTGCTGCTGGGCGTGGCGGGGACGGCGGCGCTCGGCGCGGGCGGCTGCGGTATCCGCCTCGAGGACGACGCTCCGGACCTCCCGCTCCTGCCCGCGCGCGACCCGATCCCCGCGGAGCCGGCGCTGCTCACGCTGACCTCGAACACCGGCGCGCTCGCCTGGGCCGCGCGCTCGACGCCCGGGGCACTCGCCGCCCGGCTCGCCGTCGTGCACGACGAGCAGCTGGCGGTGCTCCGCGACGCCCTGCTCTCCCGGGGCGTGCCGGCGAAGGAGGTGGACCGCGCGAGCGCCGTCCCCGGGCTCTCCCCAGGCCCGTCGGGGACATCGACCGCCACCCCGTCCCCCTCCTCCAGCCCGTCCACGCCGTCCACCTCCTCCCCGTCCACCTCGTCCACGCCGTCCACCGCCGCCCCCTCCGGGACCGCCACGCCGCGGCCCACGGGGGTGACGCCGGCCCAGCTCGCCGCCCTGGAGGAGCGCCCGCTCGCCGCCCTGGAGGAGCGCCCGCTCACCGCCCCGGGCTTCCTGTCCGGCGCGGCCGCCGAGCTGCGGCCGACCCTGGTCGCCCTCCTCGCCCAGCGCGTCGCCGCCGTCACGCTCCTGCGCGGCCGACCCCCCGCGGCGCCGGGCGACCTCGGCACGTGGACCCGGCCGGCCGCCCTGGTGCCGGTCGTCACGGCCGGGCGGGAGACGGCATACCTGATGGAGGTGGCCGCGGCGCAGGGCACCGGCGCCGCGCGCAGCCGGGCCCTGCGCGCGGTCGGGACCGTCACGGCGACGGTGGACCAGCAGGTGGTGACCGCCGGCGACGCCGCCCCGCTGCCCGGGCTGGGGGTGCCGCTGCCGTTCCCGGTCGTCGGGGCGTCCGCGGCCGCGCGCCTGGAGCGGTATGCCGTGGACCGCCTGCGCGGTGCCTACGGTGCGTCGCTGGCGTCGCTCACCGACCCGGACGCGCTTCCCGGCCTGCTGTCCGTGCCCTGTTGGCTCGGGGAGGTCGAGGTGCTGTGTCGGCGCGCGGGACTGGAGCTGAGCGCGTTCCCCGGGCTCGCGGGCTGACCGCGACGTGTCGCGGGGTGAGGCGCTGGTCCCGCGGGACTGGCTGGACTGGATCTCGCGGCTGCCCGCCGACGGCGGGCCCACCGGAGCGGCGTGGGCGCGCCGGGCCCCCCTGCTCGTCCGCGAGGTGGTCGAGGAGTGGGGCCTGCTCGTCGCCGGACCGGCGAGCACGGGGTGGACCGCGGTGGTGCTCCCGGTGGAGCAGGACGGCGAGCCGCTGGCGCTCAAGGTGGGCTGGCCGAACCGCGAGTCGGCCGCGGAGCCCCTCGCGCTGCGGCACTGGGGCGGGCGGGGGGCCGTGCGGCTCGTCGCGGCCGACCCCGGTCGCGGGGCGCTGCTGCTCGAGCGGCTCGACCCGGGGCGCACCCTGGCGTCGGTGCCGGACGACGAGGCGGCCGCAGTGATCGGGGGCCTCCTGGGCCGGCTGCATGTGCCGGCGCCGCCGCGGGTGCGGACCCTGCCCGCCTTCCTCGACGAGCAGCTCGGGCGGATGCGGGCGCGGACGGACCTGCCGCGCCGGATCGTGGCCCGGGTGGACTCGCTGGCCGCCGACCTGCTCGGCGGGCCGGGCGCCGCCGACACGCTGCTCCACACCGACCTGCACCACGGCAACGTCCTCGGGGGAGCCCGCGAGCCGTGGCTGGCCATCGACCCCAAGCCCATGGCGGGGCACCCGGGGTGGGAGTTCCAGCCGCTGCTCCGGAACCGGGTTCAGGAGCTGGGCACCGGGTCGGCGTTCCGGTGGTCGGTGCGCCGCCGGCTCGAGGTCGCCGCCGACGCCGCGGGCATGGAGGAGGACCTCGCCCGGGCGTGGACGCTGGTCCACACCGGGGTGGAGTGCCTGTGGGCGGCCGAGGACGGCGACGCCGCAGCGCTCACCCTGCACATCGCCCTGCTCAAGGCCCTGGCCGACTGACCCGCGTGCCCGCGGGGTGCCCGGGCGGTCACCCCGCCGGGCACCGTGGGGGTCGCTTCAGTGGCTGGCCCCCGGTCACGCCCAGCACCTCTCCGGTGACGTACGACGACTCATGCGAGGCGAAGAACACGAATGCCGGTGCATCGGTCGGCGGGCCGACGCCCGGTGCCCGCACGTGCCCCACGGCGGGCGTCGTCCCACCCCGCGCGGGCCCGTAGCGTGGGTGGATGGCGAACCGGCTGGGCCGCGCGACGAGCCCCTACCTGCTGCAGCACGCGGACAACCCCGTCGACTGGTGGGAGTGGGGCGAGGACGCCTTCGCCGAGGCGCGGGGCCGGGACGTGCCGGTGCTGCTCTCGGTGGGCTATGCCGCGTGCCACTGGTGCCACGTCATGGCGCACGAGTCCTTCGAGGACGAGGAGGTCGCCCGGGTCCTCAACGCGGCCTTCGTGCCGGTCAAGGTGGACCGGGAGGAGCGGCCCGACGTCGACGCCGTGTACATGGCGGCGACCACGGCGCTCACCGGGCAGGGCGGCTGGCCGATGACCTGTCTGCTCACGCCCGAGGGAGAGCCGTTCTTCGCCGGCACCTACTTCCCCAGGCCCCAGTTCCTCGCCCTGCTGGAGGGGGCCGGCACCGCGTGGCGCGAGCAGCGGGAGCGGGTGCTCGACTCCTCCGCGCGGATCGCCGAGCACCTGCGCGCCGTCAGCGCGACCGGTCGCGGAGCGGGCACGGGCGGCGCCGCGGCCGACTCGGTCCCGCTCTCCGAGGACGACCTCGCGGCGGCGGTGACCGCGCTGCGGCGGTCCTTCGACGAACCCCGTGGCGGCTTCGGCGGGGCCCCGAAGTTCCCGCCCTCGATGGTCCTGGAGCTCCTGCTCCGGCACGCGGCCCGCACCGGCTCCGCCGACGCCCTCGCGATGGCCCACCGGACCGCCGACGCGATGGCGCGCGGCGGGATGTACGACCAGCTCGGCGGCGGCTTCGCGCGCTACTCGGTGGACGCCGGCTGGGTGGTCCCCCACTTCGAGAAGATGCTCTACGACAACGCCCAGCTGCTGCGGGTGTACACCCACCTGCACCGGGCGACGGGCGACCCGCTCGCCCGGCGGGTGGCCGAGGAGACCGCCGACTTCCTGATGCGCGACCTCGCCACCGCGGAGGGCGGCTTCGCCTCCGCACTCGACGCGGACACGGCCGTCGACGGCCACTCGGTCGAGGGGGCCACCTACGTCTGGAGCGCGACGCAGCTGGCGGAGGTGCTCGGCCCGCAGGACGGGGCCCGTGCGGCCGGCCTGCTCTCGGTCACCGACGCCGGGACCTTCGAGCACGGCACGTCCACGCTCCAGCTCCGCGCCGACCCCGACGACCCCGGGTGGTGGGCCGACGTCCGCGCCGCTCTCCTCACCGCCCGGCGGCACCGCCCCCAGCCGGCGCGCGACGACAAGGTGGTCACCGCCTGGAACGGCCTGGTCCTCGCGGGCCTGGCCGACGCCGGCGTCCTGCTGGGGAGAGCCGACCTGCTCGCCGCGGCGGAGCGCTGCGCGACGTTCCTCCTCGACGTGCACGTCGTGGGGGGGCGGCTCCGGCGCGCCTCGCGGGACGGGGTGGTGGGCGCGGCCGCCGCCGTCCTCGACGACCACGGCGACCTGGCCGAGGGGCTGCTGGCCCTGCACACCGCGACCGCCGACCCGCGCTGGCTCACGGCCGCAGGAAGCGTGCTCGACACCGCGCTGCGGCATTTCTCCGACGCCGACGGCACCCTCCACGACACCCCCGACGACGGCGAGCCCCTGGTCGCACGGCCGCGCTCGGTCGCCGACAACGCCGAGCCGTGCGGCACCTCCGCGCTGGCCGCCGCCCTGGTCTCGTATGCCGCCCTGGCCGGCTCGGGTGCCCACCGGGAGGCGGCCGAGTCGGCGCTGGCCGCCTGTCGACCGGTGGCCCGCAGCGACCCGCGCTTCGCCGGGTGGGCCCTCGCAACCGCGGAGGCGGCGCTCGCCGGGCCGGTGCAGGTGGCGGTCGTCGGGACCGGCCCCGCCGCCGAGGCGTTGGCCGCGGCGGCGCGCGCGTCCACCTCCCCCGGTGCGGTCGTCGTCCACGGTGCCCCCGACGCGCCGGGCGTGCCCCTGCTCGAGGGGCGCCCGCTCGTCGGCGGCGAGCCCGCGGCATACGTGTGCCGGGGTTTCGTCTGCGACCGCCCGGTCACCACGGTGGCCGATCTCGACTCCGCCCTGAGCGGCGGATAGGCGGTGACGGCGCCGGCTGTTAGCGTCGGCGGCGCAACGACCTGGAGGAACACATGCAGCTGCAACCGCTCGTGCTCGCCGTGCTCGGCCTGCCGTCGGAGGGCGTCGACCCCGAGGTGGTCACCGCGCTCCGCGAGGTGCTCCTCAGCGGGCACATCACCCTGCTCGACATGGCGGTCGTGACCAGACGCGGGTCGGGTGAGGTCAGCGTCTTCGACCTGGAGGACGAGCTGGCGACCATCGGCCTCGAGGGCTTCCCGGCCCAGGACGAGTCGGTCCTGCTCCCCGACGAGCTCGCCGAGGTGGCGGACGCGCTGGCGCCCGGCCGGTCCGCCGTCGTCCTCGCCTACGAGGAGTCGTGGGCCCGCCGGTTCGTCGAGGACCTGCGCGACCGCGGGGGCGAGGTGCTCCTGCACGCGCAGTTCTCCGTCGGGCACCCGGACGTCGAGGCCCGCCCGGGGGGCGGCACCGACGAGGAGGACACCGGTCGTGGGTCGGCCGCGGTGGTCCCCGTCGTCCGCAAGCTGGAGTCGCTGGTGGACAGCGGCGCGTTGACGGCGGCCGAGGCCGACCTGGTGCGGGACGCGCTGCTCGGGATCTGAGCGCGGCTCAGAGGACCAGCAGGCGGTAGGCCGGGTCGCGCGCCTGCATCAGGCGCGCCGCCTGCACGGGGTCCACCCAGGCCGCGGTGGCCCACACGTCGGCGCGGACCAGGTCCGGCCCGCTCACCGTGGTCGACCCGGCGCGGACCACCGGGCGGCCGGTGCGCGGGTCGAGGACGTGGGCGCCGCGGACGGCCGCACCGGAGGTGGCGACGGCGCCGCGGGTCAGGGTCAGCACGTCCGCGACCCGGGTGGCGTCCCGGGGGTCCTGGATGCCGATGCGCCACGCCGGCGGCGTCCGGACCCCACGGCCGGTGCCGGCGAGGAGGTCGCCCCCGGCACCCACGCACCACGCGACCTGGTCGACGACCTCGAGGTGGGCGGCGGCGCCGGCCACACCCCAGCCCTTGACCAGCCCCGTCGGGTCGAACGCGAGGCGGCCACCGTCACGGGAGCGCCACGCGCAGAACAGGCCGTCGGTGAGGTCCTCGGCCTCCAGGCAGAGCTCGGTGACGTCGGCCACCCAGGCGTGCACCTGCTCGGTCCCCACCTCGCCGAACTGCAGGCGGAGCAAATCGCTGTCCGCCCGCCAGGTGCTCAGGACCTCGTCGACCCGGCGAAGGTGGGCATGGAGCCCGTCGAGCGCGGCCTGGATGTCGGGGCGGTCGGGGTCCACCGCGCGGACGTGGACGCTGACCGGCATCCCCATGACGTGCTCGACCCAGGCCCGCCGCCCCAGGACCGGCTCGGAGACCGGGCGGTGGAGAGGGACCTCGGTGGTCGTCACAGGTTCGCCTTGTCGATCGCGGACTGGAGGGACTGCAGGTAGGCCTGCGAGGTGAAGGTCGCCCCGGAGACCATGTCGATGCTCGCGCTCTGGGCCTGCACCACCTCGGAGTTGAGGACCGGCACGGCCTGGGAGTTGATGGCTTGGTCCTCTTCGTTGCTCCAGGGGACCTGCGTGACGTCGGCGGCCGTGATCGCTCCGTTCTGCACCGTGATCCGCACCTGCACGTCGCCGTACCGCATCGACACGACGTCGCCCGTGACCTTCGTGCTGGCCGTCGAGCCGGACGTCGAGCCGGACGTCGAGCCGGACGTCGAAGGGGTGGGCGTGGCGCTCGACGAGGAGGGACTCGGCGTCGCGCCCGAGCCGGACGGGGCGGCGCCGTCGCCGGAGGAACCGGTGCTGGGTGAGCCGGAGCCGTTCGCGGCCGAGGCCGCGTCGGTCTGCACGGTGAGGGCGGTCGAGCTCGTCGAGGTGTGGTAACTGAAGAGCAGCACCAGCGCGGAGACCGTGCTGAGCAGCCACATCGTGATGCGTCGCATGGAGCTTCTCGTTCCGTTCCGTTCGTCGTGGTGTCGTGTGTCGTGGGTCAGTAGGCGAACCGCTCGACGTGAACCTGGCGGTCCGGCACGCCGGCGCCCCGGACGGCCGCCCGCGCCGCGTCGAGCCAGCCGGGCGACCCGCAGAGGAAGACGTCGTGCGCGGGGAGGTCGGGCACGAGCTCACCCAGCGCCTCGGCGTCGGAGAGGTGGGCGGCCCGGCGCGGCAGCCAGGAGTGGCGGTCGCGGATCCGCGCCCCCTCGACGAGCACCAGCCGGGCCCCCCGGGCGACGGCCAGGGCGCGCGTCTCCTCGGCGAGCACCGCGTCGGAGGCCGAGCCCACCCGGTGGATCACCGTCACCTCCCCGGGGGCGGCGTCGATCTCCTCCAGCAGGGCCCGCAGCGGCGTGATGCCGATCCCCGAGGCGAGGAGCAGCACCTTGCGGCGGGTGCGGACCCCCTCGTGCAGCCGCCCGTGGGGCCCCTCGAGCAGCACTCGCGTCCCGGGCCGGAGGTCGGCCAGGCGCGCGCTGCCGTCACCGACGACCGCCGCGGTGAAGCGCAGGGTGCGCCCGTCCGGTGCGGCCGACAGCGAGTACGGGTTCCCCCGGGCCCACCCCGGCCCGTCGAGGAAGCGCCAGGTGAAGAACTGCCCGGCCCGCACCGCCAGCCGCGCGACTCCGGGGCCACCGACGGTCACGGTGATGACGTCGGGGGCGTCACGTCGAACGCCGACCACCCGGATCGGCGCGCGCAGCGAGCGCCACAGCGGTAGCGCGACGCGGAACGCGAGCACCGCCCCGGCGCACCCGGCATACAGGCCCCACCAGAACGCGGTGGAGACCGGCGAGCGGAGGAAGTCGGTGCCGGTCCACAGCTGGTGGGGCAGGGCGAGACCGGCGCCGAGGTAGGCGTAGAGGTGGATCAGGTGCCAGGACTCGTAGCGCAGCCGCGCCCGCGCCCGCCGGTAGGAGGTGACGACGACCAGCACCAAGGCCGCGGTGCCGGCCAGCGCCAGCAGCATGCCCGGGTAGTTCGCGACCAGGTCGACGACCGTCCCCCAGAGGCCGCGCGGGCTCGCGGCGGCGTAGCCGAGCGTGATGAGCACGACGTGACCAAGCATGAGGGTGAAGGACGTGAAGCCGACCAGGCGGTGCGTGCGGGTCAGCTCGTCCTGCCCCCACGCCTGCTCGAACCACGGCACCCGGGCCATGAGGAGGACCTGCACCAGCAGCAGCGCCGAGGCGAGCAGGCCGCTCAGCCGGCCGGCCGAGGTGAGGAAGCCGGTCGGGGAGGTGAGCTCCGAAACGCCGCCGCCGGCCGCCCAGAGCGCCGTGACGAACAGCAGCAGCGCCCACCCCAGCGCGCCCGAGGCGTCCCGCCACCACGTGGGCACCTCGCGCGGCACGGCGTGGCGGCGCGGCGGCAGGGTGGCCGACGGAGGCAGCGAGGGCAGCGAGGTGGTCACGACAGGCAGCCTCGTGAGGGTTCCTGTGGGCGTGCTGTGCAGCGCGCATGGGTGGTCCGTGAGCCGCGGCTGCCCCGCCCGCACGGGGCCGGTCAGCCCCGCGCCCTCGGCGCATCGGGCAGGATGCCGTCGTGACCGACGTGCCCACCCCTCCCCCCGTCGCGCAGCTGCTCGAGGGCCTGGGGGCCGACCACGCCACGATGTTCGAGGCGCGCCTGGGGCGCTGGTGGAAGGACCTCGTCGGGGGGCTCGGGCCGCTCTACGGCGCGGACCGGGCGCCCGCCGTGGGCGCCCGGCTGGTCGAGCTGGCGGCCACGGCATACCGGGCCCGACCCGACCGGCTGCACCGACGGGACCTCGAACGCATGCTGCGCCCGGACTGGCACCAGGAGCCCTCGGTGGTGGGGTACGCCGCGTATCCCGAGCGGTTCGCGGGCGACCTGCGCGCGGTCGCGGGCCGCATCCCGTACCTCACCGAGCTGGGGGTGCGCTACCTGCACCTCATGCCGCTGCTGCGCCCGCGCGACGGTGACAACGACGGTGGGTATGCCGTTGCCGACTACCGCGCGGTCCGTCCCGACCTCGGGACCATGGCCGACCTCGAGGCGCTCGCCGAGCAGCTGCACCGAGCCGGGGTGAGCCTGGTCCTGGACCTCGTCCTCAACCACGTCGCCCGGGAGCACGAGTGGGCGGCGCGGGCCCGGGCGGGCGAGACGGCATACCGGGAGTACTTCCACGTCTTCCCGGACCGGACCGTGCCGGACGCCTACGAGCGCACGCTGCCGGAGGTGTTCCCCGACTTCGCGCCGGGCAACTTCACGTGGGAGGACGAGCTCGGCGGCTGGGTGTGGACGACGTTCAACTCCTGGCAGTGGGACGTCAACTGGGCCAACCCGGCAGTGCTCCTCGAGTACGCCGCCATCGTCCTGGAGCTCGCCAACCGCGGCGTGGACGTGCTGCGGCTGGACGCGATCGCCTTCATGTGGAAGCGGATGGGCACCGACTGCCAGGGCCAGCCGGAGGTGCACGCGATCACCGCGGTGCTCCGGGCGCTGGCGCGGATCGCGTGCCCGGCGGTGTCGTTCAAGGCCGAGGCGATCGTCGCGCCCACCAAGCTGCTCCCCTACCTCGGCGCCGGCCCCTACGCCGGCAAGGTCAGCGACCTCGCCTACCACAACAGCCTCATGGTGCAGGTCTGGTCGATGCTCGCCAGCAAGGACGTCCGGCTGGCGGCCGTGGCGCTGGGGTCGCTGCCGCCGAAGCCGTCGAGCGCGACGTGGCTGACCTACGTGCGCTGCCACGACGACATCGGCTGGGCCGTCGAGGACGGTGACGCGGCCGCGGTGGGCCTGTCCGGTCACGGGCACCGGCGCTTCCTGGCGGAGTGGTATGCCGGTCAGTTCCCGGGGTCCCCGGCGCGCGGGCTGGTCTTCCAGTACAACCCGGCGACCGACGACCGCCGGACGAGCGGCACGGCGGCGAGCCTGCTGGGGGTGGAGGCGGCCGAGGAGTCGGGGTCCGGCGAGGCGCTGGACCTGGCGCTGCGGGCGGTGCGGCTCGCCCACGCGGTGGTCTACGGGTGGGGTGGCATCCCGGTGCTGTGGAGCGGCGACGAGCTCGGCCAGCCGAACGACCCGCACTGGGCGGAGGAGCCTCGGCACGAGGGCGACAACCGGTGGGCGCACCGGCCCCGGCTGGACCCGGCGCGGGTGGCCGCACGGCACACCGCGTCGACGGTCGCGGGGCGGGTATTCGGCGACCTCGTCGCGCTGGGCCGCACCCGGGCCCGGTTGCCGCACCTGCACGCGTCGGTCGAGACCCGGATCGGCCCGGTCGACGACCCGGGCGTGCTGGTCATGCTGCGGGACCATCCGGTGGGACGGTTCGCCGGGGTCTACAACGTCACCCCGGAGTGGCGCTGCTGGCCGGGGTGGCGGGTGCACGAGCTGGGGATGGCCGAGGCGGCGGACCAGCTGGGCGGGCACCCGCTGCCGTGGGGCGGCGACGGCAACGTCTGGCTCCCGCCCTACGCGGCCCTCTGGCTCACGACGTCACCCTGACCCTGGACCGTCACTTTGCTGCCAATAGGCAAGTTCGTGACGCCCGCCCCCGGTGACGAAGCTGCCAATAGGCAAGTTCGTGACGCCCGACCCGCGGTGACGAAGCTGCCTATTGGCAAGAAGCGTGCGGCGGCGGGATGGGGTGCGGCGGGCGGCGGCGGGATGGGGTGCGGCGGGGCGGTCGGCAGCCGGGCGGGGCGGGCTACCAGGCGCCGAGGAGGTCGCCGCCGATCCGGACGATGAAGCCGCCGACGACCACGACGAAGACGGCCCGCACGAACCGGCTGCCCCGCGCCACGGCGGTGCGGGCACCGGCATACCCTCCCAGCACGTTGCACGCCGCCATGACCGCGCCCACGGCCCACAGCACGTGCCCGCCGGGCGCGAAGACCGTGAGGGCACCGAGGTTGGTGGCGACGTTGGCCACCTTCGCCGTCGCGCTCGCCTCGAGGAACGCGAAGCCGATCAGCCCGACGAGCGCGAAGACCAGGAACGACCCGGTGCCCGGGCCGAGCGCGCCGTCGTACACGCCGACGACCAGCCCGACCAGCGCCGCCGCCAGGGTGTGCCGCCCCCCCGACCACCGCCGCTCGGTCACCGACCCCAGGTCCGGCCGCAGCAGGGTGTAGGCCCCGACGGCCACCAGCAGCACCAGCACGACGGGCTGGAAGGCCGCCTTGGGGATGTGCAGGCCGATCAGCGCCCCACCGACCGCGCCGAGGTAGGCCAGCGCGGCCATCGGCAGCGCGGTGCGCCAGTCGACGCCGACCCGGCGCACGTAGGTGACGGCGCTGACCGAGGTGCCCCCCACCGAGCTGAGCTTGTTCGTGGCCAGCACCTGTGCCGGGCTGGCGCCGGGCAGGCCGATCAGCAGCGCCGGCAGCTGGACCAGTCCGCCCCCGCCGACGACCGCGTCCACCCAGCCGGCCAGGAAGGCCGCCAGCCCCAGCAGGGCCAGCGTGGTCGCCGTGGGGTCGCTCACCCGCCGGCGAGCCAGCCGTCGACGATGTCCAGGACGTCGAGCAGCTGGTGGGCCGTCGCGTCGGGGATGGCCGTGACGTCGACCCGCTGACCGGCCGGGATGTCGGAGTGCGGCACCCAGATGGTCCGCATGCCGACCTGGTGCGGCCCGTGGACGTCCTCGAAGATCCGGTCGCCGACGTAGGCCGCCTCCGCCGGCTCCACCCCCACGGCCCGGCACGCCGCCCGGAACGCCTCCGGGTGCGGCTTGACGTGGTCCAGCTCGGAGGAGTAGACGTCGGCGTCGATCAGGTCGAGCACACCGTCCCGGGCGAACACCTCCCGGTGGAAGTCCCGCGTCCAGATGGTGTTGGAGAGCACCCCCACCCGGAGCCCCCGGGCGCGCAGCCCCTCCCAGAGCGGCCGGACCTGCGGGTCGGTCACCGTGTGCGGCTCCCAGAAGCGCGAGTATGCCGCGAGCGCCAGCTGGTGCCGGTCGTGCGCCGCGTCGACGCCCGCGTCGTCGAGGACCTCGGCGAGCGAGGCGCTGGAGTGCTCCTCCCGCCCGCGCCGCCACGCCGCCTCCTCCGCGGCGAGGATCCGGTCCGCGAGCGCGTGCGCCTCGGCGAGGTCGGCGACCGGCATGTCCGGACTGCCGACGGGCAACCCGTGCACCTCGCGGGCGAAGACCCGCCACTGCTCGGGGAGGTCCACCTCGTGCCAGGGGGTCAGCGTGCCGCCCCAGTCGAAGACGACGGCGCGCAGCGCGGGCCGTGGGGTCACGCGGGCGCCACCGTCGAGGTGACCTCGGCGACGACGGCGTCCACCGCCTCGGCCACCGGCACGGTGCGCCGCTCGCCCGAGCGGCGGTCCTTCACCTCGACCACCCCGTCGGCCAGGCCCCGGCCGACGACGACGATCGTCGGCACGCCGATGAGCTCGGAGTCCTTGAACTTCACGCCCGGGCTGACCCCCCGCCGGTCGTCGTGGAGAACCTCCACGCCCCGCTGCTCCAAGCCCCGGGTCAGCTCCTCGGCCGCGTCGAAGACCGCCTCGTCCTTGCCGGTGGCGACGACGTGGACGTCGGCGGGTGAGAGCGCCCGCGGCCAGACCAGCCCGAGGTCGTCGTGGTTGCCCTCGGCGACGCAGGCGACCGCCCGGGAGATGCCGACGCCGTAGGACCCCATCGTGACGGTGCGCAGGCGCCCGTGCTCGTCGAGGACCTGCAGACCGAGGGACTCGGCGTACTTCGTGCCGAGCGCGAAGATGTGGCCCATCTCGATGCCGCGGGCGGCCTCGAGGCCCTGCCCGCACGACGGGCAGGCGTCCCCCGGGCGCACCTCGGCGGCCTCGATCGTGCCGTCGGCGGTGAAGTCCCGGCCGGCGACCAGGTCGAGGACGTGGCGGCCCGGCTGGTTGGCGCCCGTCACCCACCGGGTGCCCGCGGCGACGCGCGGGTCGAGCAGGTAGCGGACCCCCGAGGAGTTGTCGACGCCCAGCGCCTGCGGGCCGATGTAGCCGCGGACCAGAGCGGGGTGGGAGGCGAAGTCGTCCTCGGTGAACGCCTCCACGACGGCCGGCTCCACCTGGGCGCCGAGCCGCTTCTCGTCCACCTCGCGGTCGCCGGGCAGCCCGACCACCAGCGGCTGCCGGCGGCCGTCGGGATGGGCGAGGACCACGACGACGTTCTTCAGGGTGTCCGCGGTCGTCCAGGGCCGGTCCGGGCGCGCGTGCTCGCGGTTGAGCACGTCGACGAGGGTGTCGATGGTCGGGGTGTCCGGGGTGTCCTCGACGTGCGCGGCCGGCTGCCCCTCGACCGGCACCGGCTCGGGTGCCGGCACGCGCACGGCCTCGACGTTCGCGGCATACCCGCAGCCGGTGCAACGGACGTAGGTGTCCTCGCCGTTCTCCGCGGTGGCCAGGAACTCCTCGCTCCTGCTGCCCCCCATGGCGCCCGCCATGGCCTCGACGATGACGTAGTGGAAGCCCAGCCGGTCGAAGATGCGGATGTAGGCATCCCGGTGCAGCGTGTAGCTCTTGTCCAGCCCGGCGTCGTCGAGGTCGAAGGAGTAGGAGTCCTTCATGACGAACTCGCGCCCGCGCAGCAGCCCGGCGCGCGGGCGGGCCTCGTCGCGGTACTTGGTCTGGATCTGGTAGAGCGTGACCGGCAGGTCCTTGTAGGAGGAGAACAGGTCCTTGACGGCGAGGGTGAACATCTCCTCGTGGGTGGGCCCGAGCAGGTAGTCACCGCCCTTGCGGTCCTGGAGGCGGAAGACGAGCTCGCCGTACTCCGCCCAGCGGCCGGTCGCCTCGTAGGGCTCGCGCGGCAGCAGGGCGGGGAAGAGCAGCTCCTGGGCGCCGATCGCGTCCATCTCCTCGCGGACGACCTGCTCGACCTTGCGCAGCACCCTCAGCCCGAGCGGCAGCCAGGTGTAGATGCCGGGCGAGACGCGCCGGATGTAGCCGGCCCGGACGAGGAGCTGGTGGCTCGGGACCTCGGCGTCGGCGGGGTTCTCGCGAAGCGTGCGCAGGAACAGCGACGACATGCGCATGGCCACAGGGGTGCTCCTCGGGGGTCGGGGGATCGGGCCAAGGATAACGACGGCGCGGGTCCCCACCGGACCACCGATGACGCCCGCGTGGGGGGCGGCCCGGCCGCCTCACTCCTCGGGTGGGTGAGCCGTGAGGTCCTCGTAGCGGGCCCGCGTGCCGCTGGCCCGAAAGCCCAGGCGCTCGTACAGCTCCCGGGAGGGGTTGTCGACGTTGACGCAGAGCCACGCCGTGTCATAGCCCTCGCGCCGCATGAGCCGCAGGGACCGGACGACGAGGTGCGCCCCGAGCCCCCGGCCCCGGTGCTCCGGCACCACCCCGACCTGCTCGATCCAGTCCCCGGCGAGGGTGACGAAGCCGACCGGCTCGCCGTCGGCGGCGAGCGCCACGCGGGAGTGCTTGGGGGTGAAGTCCGGGTCGGAGCGGAGCCACACCAGCCACTCCTCCATGGGCGTGTTCGGGAAGCCCGGGCGGTCCGCGAACGACCTCCGGTATGCCGTGTGGAACGCCCCCGCGGTCGCCTCCCCGAACGCCTCGGTCCGCAGTCCGTCCGGGAGCGGCACCGTGGGGATGTGGCGCAGCCGGTGGCGCATCACCGTCTCGGCGAAGACCCGGCGCATGCCCGCCTCGGTGAGCAGGGCCTCCGCCTCGGGTGAGACGTTCTCGACCAGTGCCCGCAGCGGCTGGTTCTCGGCCTGCGCGCGGCACCAGCGGACCAGCTCCTCGCCGACACCCTGCCGGCGCAGTGACGGGGCGACGAGCCCGCTCGCCGTGCGGCGCATGCTGCCGTCCCAGGAGAGCCCGCCCGCGGCCACCAGGTCGCCGGTGTCCTCGCGGCCCCCGATCCCCTCGCCGCTGAGGAACAACCGCTCGAGGTACTCGGGCGTCGCGAGCTGGGGCAGCCCGCCGTCGTGGGCGAGGCAGTCGGTCGCGAGGTCCAGCAGGTCGTCGAGGTCGGCGCGGGTCAGGGGGGACCACTCCAGCGATGGCACGTCCGTCGGCCCCTCAGCGCCCCGCGGCGCGAAGCGCGATGCGGATCATCGGCCACTGCAGCGGCAGGCGGGCCAGGGTCGCGGCGAACCCCGCTGCCGACGCGGCGTCCTTCCGGCGGCGGGCTCGGCGCCCGTGCGTCACGGCCATCTGCACGTTGGCCGGGAAGACCGCGAGGAGCAGGGCCGCGCTCGCCAGCCCGGCCGCCGAGCGGGTGCGGGGCAGCAGCAGACCGGCCGCGCACAGCAGCTCGACGACTCCGGAGGCGTAGACCAGCTCGCGCCTGCGCGGCAGGGCACGCGGCACGATCGGCTCGAAGACCTGCGGCCGGACCAGGTGGGTCGTCCCCGAGATGAGGAACGCCGCGGCCAGCCCGGCCACGTCCTTGGTGAGGTCGGCAGGGGGGCGGGCGGACGGCATACGCCATCCTGACACGGCTTCGGGTGACAGATGGTTCACGTCATCGCGTGGATGTGTCCGGGCGCGCCCGGGGTGGCCCGGGGCGGAGCTGGGCCCCGTCGGGACCCGGGTCCGGTGACAGCCCCGGCAGGCGGGCGTAGCGTCGTGCGGATCGAGTGGCAGAGAGGGGAAGTTCGATGGCCGCACGGCTCAACCCGTACCTCAACTTCGACGGGACCACCCGCGAGGCGATGACGTTCTACCAGCAGGTCCTCGGTGGGGACCTGACCGTCTCGACGTTCGGCGAGTTCGGCATGGACGGCCCCGGCGCGGACGGTGTCATGCACGCTCACCTCGAGACCCCGGACGGCTTCGTCCTCATGGCCTCGGACCTGCCGCCGGGCAGCGAGGGGGGTGCACTGCCGCACGGCGGCATCTCCGTGTCGCTGAGCGGCGGGGAGGAGCTGCGCCGCTACTGGGAGGGCCTCTCCGACGGCGCGACGGTCACCTTGCCGCTGGAGAAGCAGATGTGGGGCGACGAGTTCGGGATGCTCGTGGACCGCTTCGGCGTCCCCTGGATGGTCAACATCGGCGCGACCCCCGGCGAGGAGTAGGGCCCGCGAGCCGTTCGGGCCACCCGCCCGGGCCGCCCGGCGTGCCGCGTCCGGGACGCATCACCCCTGGGCCGCCCTACCGGCGGCACCCCCTGCACCGGCGGGGGGTGTGCTTCCGCCCCCGGGGCTGACGCCCCGGCCGATGCTCACATGAGGACCGTGCTGAACTCCCCGACCGTGCGGAACCCGAGCCGCTCGTACGCGGCCCGGGCAGGGGCGTTGAAGTCGTTGACGTAGAGGGTGACCAGCGGCGCCGGTCCGGCCATGAGGTGCTCGACGACGGTGGCCAACATGGGCACCGAGCACCCCTGCCCGCGCAGCCGCGGGGTGAGCCACACCCCCTGCAGCTGCGCGCACCCCAGCGCCACGCTGCCGACGTCCGCCTTGAAGACCACCTCGCCCCCGTCCATGACGACGTAGGTCCGGTCCCGGGCGATGAGCGCGGCGAGCGAGGCGCGGTAGCTGCGGCTGCTCCCGACGAAGGGCGGGTAGCCGATCTCCGCGGTGAACATGTGGGCCGCGGCAGGGAGCACCGCGTCGACCTCGTCGGCCCGGGCCGGGCGGACCCGCTCGTCCAGCGGCACGCCGAGCACCGACGGGGGCGTGCTGGTCACCATGAGCGGCTGGCTGGCCCGCACGGTGCGCGCCGGACCCCACATCGGCTCGAGCTGCCCCCACAGGTCGGCGACCTCGTCCCTGGGCCCCAGGATCGACGCGCACCGGCCCCGCCACCGGCGCATCCGCTCGGCGAACGCCAGCCGGCTCTCGGCGCTCGTGTGCACCGGCGAGACGTTGGCGCTGGCCCAGCAGATCGCGTCCAGCGTCCCGTCGGGCCGGTGCCCGAGCACCGTCCCGAGCGAGCCCGAACGGCTGGTCTCGAGGATGCGGGCGGCGACGAAGACGTTGCGGGCGATGTCGGTCGCGCACAGCTCGAGCGCGGCGTCACGGTCCGCCGGGGTCAGCGGACGCACCGGGCTGCGAGTGCGGAGCACGCGACCAGCGTAGGGCTCCGGCCCGCGACCGTACGTCGCACGCTCCCGTCGCCAACCAACCGCCCGGTATGCCGGCCGCCCGCCAGGAGGATGCCGAGGGGGCGGGATGCTCGGGGCACAGAGACCCCTGGCTCGTGGGTGGGTTAGGTGGGGTGATGACCACACCACGTCCACCCAGCCGCGTTCACCCAGTCGCTGGGCCCTCAGCTCACGGAGACGACGGGACCAGCGGGAGCGGCGTCGTCCACCGGCTCCCCCATCTCCTCGGCGATCCGCATCGCCTCCTCGATGAGGGTCTCGACGATCTGGCTCTCCGGCACCGTCTTGACCACCTCGCCCTTGACGAAGATCTGGCCCTTGCCGTTGCCCGACGCCACCCCGAGGTCGGCCTCCCGCGCCTCCCCCGGGCCGTTGACCACGCAGCCCATGACCGCCACGCGCAGCGGCACCGTCAGCCCCTCGAGCCCGGCCGTCACCTCGTCGGCGAGAGTGTAGACGTCGACCTGCGCCCGCCCGCACGAGGGGCAGGAGACGATCTCGAGCTTTCGCGGCTTGAGGTTGAGCGACTGGAGGATGGCGTTGCCGACCTTGACCTCCTCGACCGGCGGGGCGGAGAGCGAGACGCGGATCGTGTCGCCGATGCCGCGGGAGAGCAGCGCCCCGAACGCCACCGAGGACTTGATCGTGCCCTGGAACGCGGGGCCGGCCTCGGTGACCCCGAGGTGCAGCGGCCAGTCCCCCCGCTCGGCCAGCAGCTCGTAGGCGCGCACCATGACGACCGGGTCGTTGTGCTTGACGGAGATCTTGAAGTCGTGGAAGTCGTGCTCCTCGAAGAGGCCCGCCTCCCACACCGCCGACTCCACCAGCGCCTCCGCCGTCGGCTTGCCGTACTTGGCGAGCAGGCGCTTGTCCAGCGAGCCGGCGTTGACGCCGATCCGGATGGAGACCCCCGCCTCCCTCGCGCGCCGGGCGATCTCCCCCACCTGGTCGTCGAACTGCCGGATGTTGCCCGGGTTGACGCGCACGGCCGCGCAGCCGGCGTCGATGGCGGCGTAGACGTACTTCGGCTGGAAGTGGATGTCGGCGATGACCGGGATCTGGCTCTTGCGGGCGATCACCGGCAGCGCGTCGGCGTCGTCCTGGCTCGGGCACGCGACCCGGACGATGTCGCACCCGGAGGCGGTGAGCTCGGCGATCTGCTGCAGGGTCGCGTCGATGTCGGTGGTCGGGGTCGTGCACATCGACTGCACCGAGATGGGCGCGTCACCGCCCACCTCAACCTTGCCCACCCGGATCTTGCGCGTGGCCCGCCGCGCTGCCAGGACCGGGGCGGGCAGGGCGGGCATGCCGAGGGAGACGCTCATGCCTCCAGTATCGCCCAGCGTCCGGGTCCCCTCGGTATGCCGTCGCAGGGCTCCGCCCGGTCAGCTCGGTATGCCGTCGACAGGGCACGGCCCGGATCGCTGGCCGGAGAGGGGCGGGTCCGGCCTACCGCACCCCCGCCGCACCCCGCGCAGCGCCTGCGGTCGAGCGGCGCGCCCGGTGCCGCTTGTGCACGGCGTCGGCGGACCACACCACCGGCACCGTGAGCAGTGCCAGGGCCCACCCGAGGGGCGTCGGCCACTGCCCCCCCAGCAGCTCGGCCAGCGGCGCCAGCCCGAGGAAGACGAGCAGCAGCGCGAGCTCGACGCCGACCGCACCCAGCAGCAGCCGGTTGCCGCGCCACCCGGTGCGCAGCACGGACCGGGTCTCGCTCCGGCACGCGAAGGCGTTGGCGAGCTGACCGAGCACGATCGCGGCGAACGCCGTCCCCGACGCCGTCGCGAGCAGCGCCGCGCTCGGCTGCACGCCCCAGGTCCAGCCACCCAGCGACAGCACGCACACGAAGGCGAGGAGCGAGGACACCGCCTCCGCGGGGCCGAGCACCCCGAACGCCCGGACCAGGACCCGGCGGTCCGCCAGGGACCGCACCTGCATCCGCCCGGTCATGGCGCGCCTCGTCGGCCGTTCGGCACCGAGCGCGAGCGCCGGCAGCAGGTCGGTGCCGATGTCCAGGGCGAGCACCTGCAGCACGGTCAGCGCCGGGGGGATTGCGCCGGCGGACAGCGCCCACACCAGGAACGGCGCCAGCTCGGCCACGTTGTCGGTCAGGTGGTAGGTCAGGAACCGGCGGATGTTCGCGTACGTCGCCCGGCCCAGCTCGACCGCTCCCACGATGGTCGCGAAGTGGTCGTCGAGCAGCACCACGTCCGCCGCCTCGCGTGCAACATCCGTGCCCGAGGCGCCCATGGCGATCCCGATGTCGGCGGCCCGCAGCGCCGGCCCGTCGTTGACGCCGTCGCCGGTCATCGCCACCACGTGGCCACGCGCCTGGAGGGCCTCGGCGATGCGCAGCTTGTCCTCCGGTGTCGCCCGGGCCAGCACGACGTCGTCCCGGTCGAGAAGGGCCCCGAGCTCGGGCACCCCCGCCGGCAGGTCGGCGCCCTCGAGGACGAGGGGCTCCCCGCGGACGAGCCCCACCTCACGCGCGATGGCCACCGCCGTCACGGGGTGGTCACCGGTGACCATGGCGATCCGGATGCCCGCGGTCCGGCAGCTGGCGATGGCCTCCGCGACGTCGTCGCGCGGGGGGTCCTGCAGGCCGAGGAGCCCGAGGAGGCGGAGGTCCCGTTCCGGGTCCGCCCCCGGGGGTGGCGCCGGCCGGGCGGCGACGGCGACCACCCGCAGCCCGCGAGCGGCCATCTCCACGACCGCCACGGCCGCCGCGTCACCGACCAGGCCCACGCAGAGCGGCAGCACCGCGTCCGAGGCCCCCACCACGTGCACGCCGGCGTCGTCGGTCACCGAGGTCCGGCGCCGCCGCGGGTCGAAGGCGAGGCGGGACAGGAGGGGCGGTGGCTCGCCGACACCGAGCCGCCCGGCCAGCACCACGATGGCCGCGTCCATCGGCTCGCCCACCGGCTCCCAGGATCCCGCGTTCGGACGCACGTGGGCGTCGCGGGCGCATCGGGCGGCGCTGTCCGCCGCCAGTTCCGCCGCCGCGACGGCGACGGGTGACCCGTTGACGGCGGCCTCCGGCTCGTAGCCGTGCCCGTGGACCAGGACCGTCCCGGCCGGCGTCCACACCTGGACCACGGCCATCTCGTTGCGGGTGAGCGTGCCGGTCTTGTCGGTGCAGATGTAGGTGGTCGAGCCCAGGGTCTCGACCGACTCCAGGCGCCGGACCAGGGCCTGGCGCTCCGCCATCCGCTGCGCCGCGCGGGACAGCGACAGGGTCACGGTGGGCAACAGTCCCTCGGGCACGAGCGCCACCGTGACCCCGATCGCCAGCAGGAAGCTCTCGGCGCCGGAGCGCCCGAGCGCGACCGAGACACCGAAGAACACGACGCCGACCACCACGGCCGTGGCGGCGACCACCCGCACCACCCGGTCGAGCTGGCGCGCCAGCGGGCTGCGCGGCCGCACGACGCTCTGCGTCACCGCGGCGATGGCCGCCAGCCGGGTGGCGGAGCCGGTGGCGACCACCAGGGCGTCCCCCTGGCCCTGCACCACGTGGGTGCCGGCGTGCAGCCCCTCCCCCTCGGCGCGCACCACGGCGACGCTCTCCCCCGTCAGCAGCGACTCGTCCACGCTGACCGTGGTGCCGGCGACCAGCTCGAGGTCCGCGGAGACGCGGTCCCCCGCCTGGAGCAGGACGACGTCGCCCACCACGAGGTCGGCGGCGTCCACGACCCGGGGGCGCCCGTCGCGCCGGACGGTCACCCGGCGCGGGAGCAGGTCCCCCAGACGGGCGGCCGCGCGCTCGGCGCGGTGCTCCTGGGCGAACGCGAACACCCCGTTGAGCACCACCACGATGGCGATGGCGACGGCGAGGGTCGGCATCCGCGCCCACCACGCCAGGCCCGCCGCGAACCACAGCATGAGGGCGAAGAAGTGCACCATCTCCCGGGCCAGCTCGCGCACCGGGTGCGGGGGTGCGGGGGGCGGCAGCCGGTTCGGCCCGTCCGTGGCGAGGCGGGTGGCCGCCTCGGCGCCGCTCAGCCCCACCGGCGGCGCCACGGGGAGCGGCCGGTCGGCGCCCGCGTGGCCCACGGGGACACCGGGTGTGCGCGTACCGCCCACCCGGCTCACGATACGCACGCCCAGTGCGGCCCGTCTGGCCGGTTCGACGTGTGCCACGCCACGCAGGCCCGCGGCTCGCCCCCGCTTCACGACGGGGGGTGCGCCCACCGGCGGGAGGAGTGACACGATGGCGCCATGGCGAAGAACCCACGGCTGAACAAGGGCCTGTACGAAGCCGAGCTGGTCCGCTTGCAGGCCGAGCTGGTGAAGATGCAGGAGTGGGTCCGCCGGGAGGGCGAGCGGGTCGTCCTGGTCTTCGAAGGCCGCGACGCCGCCGGCAAGGGCTCGACGATCAAGCGGGTCACGGAGTACCTCAACCCCCGGCAGGCGCGGATCGTCGCGCTGCCGGCGCCCACCGACCGCCAGCGCACCCGGTGGTACTTCCAGCGCTACGTCGAGCACCTCCCGGCCGCGGGCGAGATGGTGCTCTTCGACCGCAGCTGGTACAACCGCGCCGGGGTCGAGCGGGTCCTCGGCTACTGCACCCCGGAGGAGCACCAGCGCTTCCTGCGCCAGTGCCCGATCTTCGAGCGGATGCTCGTCGAGGACGGCATCCGCCTCCACAAGTACTGGTTCTCGGTGAGTGACGCGGAGCAGCAACGGCGCTTCGAGTCCCGGCTGACCGACCCGATGCGGCGGTGGAAGCTCTCCACCACCGACCTGGAGTCGGTCCGACGGTGGGAGGACTACTCGCGCGCCAAGGACGACATGATGGTGCACACCGACATCCCCGAGGCCCGCTGGAACGTCGTGGAGAGCGACGACAAGCGGCGCTCGAGGATCAACATGATCGCCCACCTGCTCTCGCAGGTCCCCTACGAGGAGGTCGAGGCCCCCGAGCTGGCGCTTCCCGAGCGGCCGCCGTCCCGCGGGTACGTCCGCCCCGCCCGGTCACTGCAGCACGAGGTCCCCGACCACGCGGCGGGCCTGGAAGGGTGATCAGCCGCCCAGCTTGATCGGGTTGACCACGTCGGCGTAGATCAGCAGCGCCGACATCACGAGCAGCGCCATGGAGACGGCATACGCCACCGGTAGGGCCTTGGCGACGTCGACGTAGCCGGGGTCCGGGCGCCCGCGCCACCGGGCCCAGTGCCGCTTGGTGCCCTCCCACAGCGCCCCGGCGACGTGTCCGCCGTCCAGGGGGAGCAGCGGGATCAGGTTGAAGACGAACAGCATGAGGTTCAGCGAGGCGAGAAGCCCGATGAGGAACCAGACCCGGTCGCCCGGGCTGCCCCCGATCACCGAGTCGAGCCGCCCTGCGCTGACGTCACCGGCAACCCGGCCGACGCCGACGACGGAGACCGGGCTGTCGAGCGAGCGCTCCTGGCCGCCGAAGGCCGCCTGGTAGACGCCCACCATCCGCTCCGGGATCCGGACAATGGCCCCGGCGGTGCGCCAGACCCCGTCGGCGACGACGCCCGGGACAGCGGTCACCGGCTGGGGTTCGTAGCCCAGGGGCGCCGCCGAGGAGACACCGAGGAACCCGGCCTCGGTGGTCTGCGGCGTCCCGTCCGCCCCCACGACCGGCTGGTTCTGGTCGTCGTAGACGGGCACGGTGTTACGGATGGGGGTGGCCGTGACGGTCACCTGCTCGCCACCGCGGTCGACGACGATCTGGGTCGGCTGGTCCACGCGTGGGCGGATCAGCTCGCCGACGTCGTCCGGGCTCTCCACGGCCGCGCCGCCGATGGACACGAAGCGGTCACCGGGCCGCAGGCCGGCGACGTACGCCGGGGTCTTGGGCTGGTCACCGCACGTGGTCGTCGTCGCGGCCTGGCTGGCGGGCACCACGCACTCGGACACCGCCGCCACCGTCGCACCGGGCTCCTCGGTGGGGCTGCCGTGGAGGGTGACGATGCCGGTGAGCAGGACGACCGCGATGAGCAGGTTCATCGTCGGCCCGCCCAGCATGACGACGAGCTTCTTCGGCACCGACAGCCGGTAGAAGACCCGCTGCTCGTCGCCGTCGCGGGCCTCCTCGAGGCTGGTGCGGCGCGCCTCGTCGACGAGCTGGCTGAAGCGTCCAGTGCTCGAGACGCGCATGGTGGCCGGGTCGTCGCCCGCCCTGGGCGGGAACATGCCGATCATCCGGATGTAGCCGCCGAGCGGCACCGCCTTGACGCCGTACTCCGTCTCGCCCCGCCGCCGGCTCCACATCGTCGGCCCGAAGCCGACCATGTACTGAGTCACCCGCACGCCGAACCGCTTCGCCGGCAGCAGGTGCCCGACCTCGTGCAGGGCGATCGAGGCCGCGACGCCGGTGGCGAGCACGAGCACGCCCAGCAGGTACCACACGATCGTCACGAGTGGGATCCCTCCGTCACCAGGCCGAGCACCGCGGCGGCCTCGGCGCGCGCCTGCGCGTCGGCACGCATCACACCCTCAACGCTCGAGGCGTCCGCCGCACTCCCGTCGTGCCGGTCCACGACCCGGCGGACCGTGTCGACGATGTCCAGGAAGCCGATCCGGCGCTCGTGGAAGGCGTCGACGCACACCTCGTTCGCCGCGTTGTAGGCCGCGGGGTAGGTGCCGCCCGCGGCCCCCACCTGGCGCGCCAGCCGCACGGCGGGGAACGCCTCGTCGTCCAGCGGCTCGAACTCCCAGGTGGCCGCCCGGCTCCAGTCGCACGGTACGTCGACGTCCACCAGCCGCTCCGGCCACGACAGCCCCAGCGCGATGGGCACGAGCATCCTCGGCGGGCCCAGCTGCGCCACCGTGGACCCGTCGTGGAACTCCACCATCGAGTGCACCTGCTGCTGCGGGTGCACCACGACGTCGATCCGCTCGAACGGCACCCCGAAGAGCAGGTGCGCCTCTATGACCTCCAGGCCCTTGTTGACCATCGTGGCGGAGTTGGTCGTGACCACCCGGCCCATCGCGAAGTTCGGGTGCCGCAGCGCCTGCTCCGGCGTGACGTCCCGCAACCGCTCGCGGCTCCAGCCCCGGAACGGCCCGCCGCTCGCGGTCACCACGAGCCGGCGCACCTCCGAGGCCCGACCGGAGCGCAGGCTCTGGGCGATGGCCGAGTGCTCGGAGTCCACCGGCACCACCTGCCCCTCGGCCGCCGCGGCGGTCACGAGGTGCCCGCCGACGATGAGCGACTCCTTGTTGGCGAGCGCGAGGGTGGACCGGGCCGCCAGCGCCGCCAGCGTCGGCCGCAGCCCGATGGCGCCGGTGATGCCGTTGAGCACGACGTCCGCCCCGCAGCCGGCGGCGACCGTGGCCGCCTCCTCCCCCACCACCACCTCGGGCCGGTATGCCGGCCCGCCGGCCCCCACGGCATACCTCTCCACCGTGGCGCGCACCTCGTCGGCGGGCGCACCGGCGACGGCCAGCAGCGGCACGCGGAAGCGCACGGCCTGGCGGGCGAGCAGGTCGACGTTCGACCCGGCGGAGAGGGCGGCCAGCCTGAAGCGGTCGGGGTGGGCCGCCACGACGTCCAGCGCCTGGGTGCCGATCGACCCGGTGGAGCCGAGCACGGCGACGGAGCGGGACAAGGTCACCCGGCCATTGTCACTCACGCCAGCGACAGCGCCTGCGACGCGAGGACGACGGCCTGCCGCGAGGCCCGGTCGCGCCCGCCTCGCCCTTCGGCCCCTGGGTGGGGCAGGTGGGGTCATCACCCCACCTCGTTCACCCAGCAGCCCGAGACACCGACCCTCACGGAGCGTGCCTGCGGTCGGCGCGTCGCTCACGAGGTGAAGACGCGCTCCTCGATGAGGCGCTCGACCACCCGGCGACCGGTGGGCACCAGCCGGGCGTGGGCGAAGTCCTTGGGGAACTCGAGGTCGACGTGGTCGAGCCCGTGCCGGTTCTTCTCGACGCTGAGCACGGTCCAGGCGTGGAAGCGCTCGGCGTTGCCGAGGTCGTAGACGAGGTGCTCGCGGGAGACGATGTCGTCCTTGTCGCTGAGCACCAGCACGATGTCGGACTCGTAGGCCAGCGCGGAGGACCCGCGTAGGTGGTGGCTGCGCATCCGGTGCCCCGCGCCGAGAATGCCCTTGTCCGCCGCGCTGATCGCGACGACCGGCAGGCCGGCGTCCAGGGCGAAGTCCTTGAGCGAATCGGCGACCTTGCTGACCCGCTCCTCCTCGCCGCCGGCGACGTCGGTGGGCACCTTCTGCAGGTAGTCGACGAGCACGAGCGGTGGCTGCCCGGTGTCACGGGCCACCTCGGCGACGACCGCGGCGATCTGGGCAGCGGTGGTGCCGGCGTTCGACTCGTGGATGTGCAGGCGAGGCCCGTATGCCGTCAGGGCGTCAAGAGCCTCCACGCCGAAGGGCAGCATGGCGAGACGGGACCGCAGCGAGCTGCCGGCCTCCGGTCGGGACTCGAACGCGAGCCGGAAGTCGTGGATGCCGGCGACCAGCTCGGACCGGCGCTCCTCCCCCGTTGCGTCCGCGGCCACGGCGGCCTCGAGGGCGAGCAGCCGCTCGACCAGGGTGTGCGCCTCGTGCTCGAAGGAGAACAGGACGGCGGCGCCGCCGCGGGCGACGGCCTCCCGGGCGAGCTGGAGGCCCACCATCGTCTTGCCCTTGGCCTGTGCACCCGCGAGGAGCACGAGCTCACCGGAGCGCAGCCCGCCGCCGAGGATCCGGTCGAGCGCGTCGAAACCGGTCGCCCAGACCCGAGCCCCGGGCGGAACCCCGCTGCGCATCGCCTCGTCGGTCTCCTCGAGCAGGCTCGCCAGCGAGTGCCGCCGCAGGCGCTGGCCCCGGCTCGGGCCGTCCGTCGCCGCCCCCGTACCGACGGCCGGGCCCGGCTCCACCGCCGTTGCCGACTCGGCGGCCGGCGCCGGGCGCTGAGTCTCCGCCGCGGCGCCGGAGGCCATGCCGGCCGGGGAGACGCGGAGGTGCTCCGGGACGGTGGGGGTCGTCGGGGCAGTCGTCATGAGTCGAGTGCACCAGAGCGCCGTCACGAGGGAGCCGGCTTCGGCGTGGGTGTGGCCGAACGGCTGACGCCCTCGTCCGTATGCCGGGTGCGGGCCAGTGCTCCCTCCGGCTGTTCGACTGATGCTGGCCGACCGGTCCGGTGATCGTCACCGCGGCGACGCTCGCCCGGGGCGGCTGCGGCGTTGGCTGGGAAGCGCATCCACCGCGGCCGAGGGGGTCACCCGTGTCTCGTCTCCGTCACACTCTCCGTCCTGGCCTCCCGGGCCGCCTCGCGCGGACCGGCGGGCATGACCGCCGGCGCGCTGGCGCACGCTGGGAACTGCCCAGATGAGGGGAGCGGGCGGCGGTGCACCCTCCTCCGGGGTCAGGGGGCGATGCCGACGTACTTCGTCTCGAGGTACTCCTCGATGCCCTCGAACCCGCCCTCGCGCCCGAAGCCGGACTGCTTGACCCCGCCGAAGGGCGCGGCGGGGTTGGACACCACCCCCTGGTTGACGCCGACCATGCCGAACTGCAGCTTCTCGCTGACCCGGATGGTCCGCGACAGGTCCCGCGTGTAGACGTACGCCACCAGGCCGTACTCGGTGCCGTTCGCCTTCTCCAGCACCTCCTCCTCGGTCGCGAAGGTCGAGATGGGCGCGACCGGGCCGAAGATCTCCTCGCTCATCACGCGCGCGCTCATCGGCACGCCGGTGATCACCGTCGGGGCGTAGAAGAACCCGGGCCCGTCGTGCGCCTCCCCACCCGTGACCACGGTGCCGCCGGCCTGCCGGGCGTCCTCGACGAGCTCGGTGACCTTCTCCCGCGACGGAGCGTCGACGAGCGGCCCGACGTCCACGCCGTCCTCCGTGCCCGGGCCGACCGTCAGCGCCGCCATCCGGGCCGCGAACTTCTCGGAGAACTCCTCGGCAACCGACACGTGCACGAAGAACCGGTTCGCGGCCGTGCACGCCTCGCCGATATTGCGCATCTTCGCCAGCATCGCGCCCGACACCGCCGCGTCGACGTCGGCGTCCTCGAACACGACGAACGGCGCATTCCCTCCGAGCTCCATCGACACCCGCAGCAGCTGCTCGGCCGACTGCTCCACGAGCCGCTTGCCCACCTCGGTCGACCCGGTGAAGGTCAGCTTGCGCAGCCGCGGGTCGCGGATCAGGGGCTCCATCACCGCCCCCGTGTGCTTCGTCGTCACGACGTTGAGCACCCCGGCCGGCAGGCCGCACTCTCCCAGCACGTCGGCGAGCGCGAGCATCGTCAGCGGCGTCTGGCTCGCGGGCTTGACCACCATGGTGCAGCCGGCGGCGACCGCCGGGCCGATCTTGCGCGTCCCCATGGCCAGCGGGAAGTTCCACGGCGTGATCATCAGCGTCGGACCCACCGGCATCTTCATCGTCACCAGCCGGGTGGCGCCGTTCGGCGCCGTCGACCAGCGCCCGTGCACCCGCACCGCCTCCTCGGAGAACCACCGGAAGAACTCCGCGCCGTAGGCCACCTCGCCCCGCGCCTCCGCGAGCGGCTTGCCCATCTCCAGGGTCATGAGCATCGCGAAGTCGTCCGCGCGCTCGGTCACCGTCTCGAACGCCGCCCGCAGGATCTCCCCGCGGTCGCGCGGCGGCACGGCCGCCCACTCCTCCTGCGCCGCCGCCGCCGCGTCGAGGGCGGCCCGGCCGTCGGCGACCGAGGCGTCCGCGACCCGGGCCAGCTCGGTCCCGGTCGCGGGGTCGTCCACCCCGAGGGTCGCGCCACCCTCGGCGTCGCGCCACGCCCCGCCGATGAGCAGCTGCTTGCGCACCCGGTCCACCACGGTCGCCGGCGTCGTCGTCGTCATGTCGTGAGCTCCTTCGTCACGTCGGCGTCGCGTGCGTCCGCTCAGGTCCGAGCGGGCACGGCCTGCATCGTATGCCGGCCGGTCCGGTCTCCATCACGACGACCTGCGCCCATGCCGCCCTCGCCATCGCTCACACCTGCAGCACCCGCAGGGGCGCGTGCGCGTCCGCGATGCGGGCGAAGTCGGTGTCCTGGGTGACCACCGGAAGTCCGTGCGCGACGGCGGTCGCCGCGATGAGAGCATCCGTCAGCCGCACCGTGCGATGGATCCCGGTCCGCCTGCAGTCGGTGACCAGGTGCGCCCAGGCGCTGACCACGGCTTCGCTGACCGGAAGGGGATCGGCCTGACGGGCCAGCGCCAGGGTGTCGGCTCGCCGGGCGAGGACCTCGTCGTCCGCGGCGGCGAGAACACCCAGCTCCAGCTCCCCCAGGGTGATGACCGAGATCGCCACCCGGTCGGGCAGCTCGCTGAGCGGTCGGGACCCCTCGCGGGCGATGAACACCGACGTGTCGAGGAGCCCCGCTGTCACAGCTCCGCCAGGGTCTGCCCGGCCAGGTCGTCTAGCTCGCCACGGAGGCCCGGGTCCGCGGCCCGGTGCTGCAGCTGCTGGGCCAGCACGGGGCCGGCGAGCCACCGGGTGCGAGCTCCGTGGGGGACGATGTCGGCCACCGGCTCCCCTCGGACCGTCAGGACCACTCGCTCTCCGGCCCGTACGGCATCCACGACGCGAGCGGTGTCGTTGCGGAGCTCACGCACGCCGATCTGCATGTGCGACAGCGTAGCACCACCCGCGCACGCCAGCCCCGGAGCCGCATGCGGGAGCGACCGATGTTGGCTACTCACCGAGGTCGTCGCCGCGCTCGGCGAGCAGGGGGAGGTCGGGATCGTATGCCGGTCCGCCGGCTCCCTGCGCGCGGCGCCGGGCCATCGCCGAGAGGGCCTCGAGCACGACCCGGTTCGCCAGCGCCGCGGTGATGTCGGCGTGGTCGTAGGGGGGGCTCACCTCGACGACGTCCATGCCGCACACCGGCAGCTCGAGGCAGATCCGCCGCACCGCGTCGAGCAGCTCCCGAGCGGACAGCCCGCCGGGCTCGGGCGTCCCGGTGCCCGGTGCGTGCCCCGGGTCGCAGACGTCGATGTCGACCGAGAGGAAGACCGCGTCGCACCCGTCGAGGGCGATGCCGAACGCCTCGGTGAGGCAGACGTCGAGCCCGCGCCGGCCGATCTCGGTCATCTCGTAGGACCGCATGCCCTGCGCCGCCATCCAGTCCAGCGTCTCCGGCCCGGGCCAGTAGCCGCGCAGCCCGACCTGGAGGAACCGGTCGCCGCGCAGCGCACCCGACTCGATGAGCCGGCGCATCGGCTGCCCGTGCCCCCACAGCGACCCGAACTCCACGTCGCCGGTGTCGGCGTGCGCGTCGAAGTGGATCATCGACACCCGGCCGTGCCCGAGGACGTTGGCGCAGCCCGTGGCGTCCGGGAAGGCGATCGAGTGGTCGCCGCCGAGGACCACCGGCACGGCACCGGCCCGGACGACCTTCTCCACCGCCGCCTCGAGCGCCGGCAGCGCCCGCTCGATGTCGCCCGAGAACATCTCGACGTCGCCGGCGTCGACCACCCGCAGGTCGCGCAGGGCGTCGGTGCGCAGCGCCAGCGAGGGGCGCGAGCCGTCGTGCGGCAGGTAGTCGGTGGTCCTGATCGCCTGCGGGCCGAAGCGCGCGCCCGGCCGGTGGGAGGTGCCGCCGTCGAAGGGTGCGCCGACGACGACGACGTCGGCACCGGCATACGTGCTCTCGTCGTCGAGGTCGCACGGTGGCACGCCGAGGAAGGTGACGTCGGGCCCGTACTGCGCGCCGTAGCGGGTCACCGCCCGCCTCCCCCGGCGCCCTTCGTGGTCGAGAGTGCAGGACACGCCGACGCGAGCGCTCCGCACTCGGCGTGTCCTGCACTCTCGATCGAAGGGTGACCGGCGCTGCGGCGCGCGGCCGCGGTCACCGGTCCTCCAGACCCCACGGCGAGCCGTAGCCGTCCGGCTTCGGCGCCGCGAGCAGGTCGAGGAAGGGCACCGCGTCGAAGGCCTCCGGCCCGAGCACCCCCGCCCCCGTCCAGGCCCCGCTCGCGAGCAGCTCGAGCGCCACCACGGGGTTGACGGCGGTCTGCCACACCACGCACTGGGCGTCGTAGTCGCGCATCGTGTCGGCGTTGTCGCTGACGTGGTAGAGGTAGGTGCGCCGCGGCGAGCCGTCCTTGCCCGTCCCGGTCACCCACAGGCCCGCACAGGTCCTGCCCTCCATGCGCGGCCCGATGCTCACCGGGTCGGGCAGGCAGGCCGCGACGACGTCCCGCGGTGAGACCGGCACCCCCTTGACCGTGACCGGCTCGGTGCGGTCCAGGCCGAGGGTGTGCAGCGTGCGGAGGATGCCGATCATCTCCTCGCCGAGGCCGTACTTGAAGGTCACCCGCTTCGCGTCCACCCAGCGCGGCATGAGGAGCACCTCCTCGTGCTCGACGTGCACGCACTCCACCGGCCCGATGCCCTCGGGGAAGTCGAAGACCTCCGGCTCGCTGAACGGCGGCAGGGTGAAGAAGCCGCCGTCGGGCTCCCCCGCCCTGGCCTTCTCCCACACCACCGGCGGGTTGAGGCACTCCTCGATGATGGTCCACATCGAGAAGCCGGGGGCGAAGACCTCGTTGCCGTCCTCGTCGCGGATGACGAGGTTGGCGCCGTCGCGGGTGCCGAGCTCGTCGATCTCGGCGAACAGGTGGTCCGCGGCGTAGCGCGCGAACACGTCGGAGAGCCCGGGCTCGACGCCGATGCCGACCAGCGCGAGCCGCCCCGCCGCCTCCCACTCCGCGGCCTTCGCGAACTGCTCGTCGCCGAGCTTGACCCCCACCCGGGCGTGGGGCTCGTCCGGGTGCCGCCGGGAGAGGCTCATCGCCATGTCGAGGTAGCCGGCGCCCGCCGCCAGCGCCCCCTCGAAGATCGGCATCACGAAGCGGGGGTCCACCGCGTTGAAGACGTGGGTCGCCCCGACCAGCCGCGCCAGGTCGGCGACCTCGTGCGGCTGCGAGGCGTCGACCTGCGCCGCCCGGAAGCGGGCATCGCCCGGGTGCCGGGCCGCCACCGCGTCCACGGTGCGGTCCGCGCGGGCCAGGTCGTGGTCGGCGACCACCCACGACTCGAAGAAGCCCCGCTCGGCGGCGATCCGCGCGGCGGCGTCGCCGACGCCGCCGGCGCCGATCATCAGGACTCGCATGTCACTCCGTTTCACTGCCTGAGGCGTGCGGTCACCGCTTCTGGCGCGAGCTGCTGAGCGCCGACCCGAGGACCACCAGGGCCACCGCGATCACGAACATCGAGAAGCCGATGACGTTGGCCTGCGCGGGGATGCCGCGCAGGTAGGACACGTAGACGAACTTCGGGAACGTCGTCTCGTCGCCGGAGACGAAGTTGGTGATGATGAAGTCGTCGAAGGACAGGGAGAACGCCAGCAGCGCCGCCCCCACGATGCCGGGGAGCACGAGCGGGAAGGTGACCTTCCAGAACGTGCTGGAGGCGCCGGCATACAGGTCCTGGGCCGCCTCCTCGAGCCGCGGGTCGAGGCTCTGGAGGCGGGCCTTGACCGTCACGACGACGAAGCTGACGCAGAACATCACGTGGGCGATCACGATGGTCCAGAAGCCCAGCCGCAGGCCGAACCGGCTGAAGCCCTGCACGAAGAGGGTGAGCAGGCTGGCCCCCAGGACGATCTCGGGCGTCGCCATCGGCACGAAGACGAGCACGTTGCCGGTCGAGCGCCCGCGGAACCGGTGCCGGACCAGCGCGAAGGCGAGCATCGTCCCCAGGACGGTGGCCACGACCGTCGCGAGGAGCCCGACCTGCAGCGAGGTGACCAGCGACTCGCACACCCCGGGAGCCCCGCACGGGTCGCGCCAGTGCTTCAGCGTCGGGCTCCCCTCCGGGTTCCAGACGATGTTCGACTTCCGGTAGTTGTTGAACGAGAAGACGAACGTGTAGGCGACGGGCAGGAAGAGGTAGAGGAGGACGAGGATCGCGACGATCATCGCGAACCGCTTCGCCACCCACGCCTGGACCCGCTTGCCGGTCGACGGGCGGTAGGGGGCGCCGTGGCGGCGGGGGTCCCCGCTCGCCGACCGGTCGGCCCGGGTGTCGGTCACGCTGCTCACACCAGCTCCTCGGTCCCGAAGCGGCGGACGTAGACGAACACCATGGCCAGGATCAGCGCCATGAGCGTGAAGGAGAGCGCGGCCGCAACCGGGAAACCGCCCAGGACGCGGAAGAACTGGCTCTCGATGACGTTGCCGACCATCTTGGTGCTGCGGTCGGAGCCGAGCAGCTCGGCGTTGACGTAGTCCCCCGCCGCCGGGATGAAGGTGAGCAGGGTGCCGGCGATGACCCCGGGCATGCTCATCGGCAGGGTGACCGTGCGGAAGGTCGTGAACCCGTTGGCGTAGAGGTCGCCCCCCGCCTCGATGACCCGGGCGTCGGCCCGCTCCAGCGAGGCGTAGATCGGCAGGACCATGAACGGCAGGAAGTTGTAGGTGAGGCCGGCGACGACCGCGACCCACGTCTCGGTGATCCGGCCGCCCGGCAGCAGGTTCAGCGCGTTCAGCGTGCTCGCGATCGGCCCCTCGTCGGCGAGGATCTGCCGCCAGGCGACGGTGCGCAGGATGAAGGAGGTGAAGAACGGCGCGATGACGCAGATGATCATGACGTTGCGCCAGCGGCCCGCCTTGAAGGCCATCGCGTAGGCGAGCGGGTAGGCGAGGCAGAACGCGAAGAACGTCGCGAGGCCGGCGAAGAGCAGGGACCGGCCGAAGTGCGGCGCGAACTCGGTCAGCGCGGTCCAGTAGTTCCCGACGTTGACGTCGCGGTAGTAGTAGCCGGGGAAGCCCGGGAACTGCGACTGCAGGCTGACCGAGAACAGCTGGGCGATCGGGAGGACGAAGAAGACCAGCAGCCACAGCACGCCGGGCAGGAGGAGCAGGTATGCCGTCCAGCCCCGTCGGCGCGGCGCCTCCGGACCGCCCCCTTCCGGACCGCCGGCGGGCGCACCCGGCTGGGCCCCCCCGCCGAGGTGGGCGAGGGCGCTCACTCGGCCGCCTCCGCCAGGGCCGCGTCGCGGGCCGCCTGGTCCGGCTCCACCGCGAACGCGTGCCCCGGGTCCCAGGTCAGCCACACCACGTCACCGGGCCGGGTCATCTCCGGGCTGACGTCGAGGTTCTGCTCGTAGACGCTCCACCTGGCCCCGCTCTCGGTGGTCACGAGGTACTGCGTGGCCACCCCGGTGAAGGAGACGTCGACGACGGTGGCCTTCAGGTCGCTGCCCGCCCCGACCGGCTGGTCCTCGTGGATGCGGACCTTCTCGGGGCGGATGCCGAAGAAGACCTCGCCCTCCCGCACCGTGCTGCGGGCCTGCGGGACGCGCACGGGGGTGCCGCCCACCTCGGCCACGAGGTGGTCGCCGTCGCGTCCGGTGATCCGGCCGACACCCATGTTGGACTGACCGACGAAGTTGGCGACGAACGCGGTCCTGGGCAGGTCGTAGAGCACGGCCGGGGCGCCCATCTGCTCGATCCTCCCCTGGTTCATCACCGCGACGGTGTCGGCCATCGTCATGGCCTCCTCCTGGTCGTGGGTCACGTGGATGAAGGTCAGCCCCACCTCGGTCTGGATCCGCTTGAGCTCGACCTGCATCTGGCGGCGGAGCTTGAGGTCCAGGGCGCCGAGCGGCTCGTCCAGGAGCAGCACCTCCGGCCGGTTGACCAGCGCCCGGGCGACCGCCACCCGCTGCTGCTGCCCGCCGGAGAGCTGGCCCGGCTTGCGGCCGGCGAGGTGCCCCATCTCCACCAGCGCGAGCGCCTCGTCGACGAGGCGCTCGGCGTCGCCCTCACCGCGGCGCTTCGGGCCGAACGCCACGTTGTCGCGCACGCTGAGGTGCGGGAAGAGCGCGTAGCTCTGGAAGACCGTGTTGACCGGCCGCTCGTAGGGCCGCGACCCGGTGAGGTCGGTGTCCCCGATCAGCACGCGGCCCGCGGTGGGCTGCTCGAGACCGGCGACCATCCGCAGCGTCGTCGTCTTGCCACAGCCGGAGGGGCCGAGCAGGGCGAAGAACGAGCCGCGCGGGACGACCAGCGTGAGGTCGTCGACGGCGGCGAAGTCACCGAAGGACTTCGTCACCTCCTCGAGCCGGAGGTCACCGGTCGCCTTGCGGAAGCCGCCCCCGCCGTCCTTGGAGAAGATGCCCATCAGTTCCCCACCACCTTCGCCCAGATCTCGCCGTACTCCCGGTCCTCCTGCGGGCTGAGCGCCCGGAAGCCCTGGATGTTGTTGTCACGGATGTAGGCCTCGCTCGGGAAGATGAACGGGCTCTGCGCGAGCTCGGCGTCGATCTTCTCCATCTCGGCCTGTGCCCCCTCGACCGGGCAGACGTAGTTGACGTAGGCGGCGACCTCCGCCGCGACCGCGGGGTCGTAGTAGTAGTTCATCAGCGTCTGCGCGTTGCGCCGGTGGGTCGAGGTGATCGGCACCATGAGGTTGTCGCTCCACAGCGTCCCCCCGGACTCGGGGATGACGAACTGCCAGTTGTCGTTCTCGGTCTCGGCCCGCAGGACGAAGAGGTCCCCGCTCCAGACGATGCCGGCGATCGCGTTGCCGGACTTGAGGTCCTCGAGGTAGCTGTTGCCCCGGACCCGCCGGATGTAGCCCTCGCTGATCTTCTGGTCGATGACGGCGACGGCCTTCTCGAACTGCTCCTTGCCGAACGGACCGGAGATGTCGACGCCCTGCTGCTGCATCACCAGCGCGACGGTGTCGCGGAACTCGCTGAGCACGACGATGCGGCCCTTGAGCTCGGGGGTCCACAGGTCGTCGAGCGTCTTCAGCTCCTTGCCGACCTTGGACTTGTCGTAGCCGATGCCGGCGAAGCCGCTCTGCCAGGTGAGCGAGAAGTTGCGGCCCGGGTCGAAGCTGACGTCCTGCAGCGTGGGGAGCAGGTTGCTCGCGTTCGGCATGGTGATGAGCTGGAGCGGCTGGCACAGCTGCTCGCGGATGACGCGGTTGGCCATCCAGTCGGTGAAGGTGAAGATGTCCTTGCCGATGTCCTGGCCGGCGCGCAGCTGCGGCGCGACCTTGTTGAAGTACGAGTCGTTGTCGTCGATGTCCTCGCTGTAGGTCGCCTGGATGCCGTACTTCTTCGAGAAGGCCTCGAGCGTCGGGTAGGCCTTGGCCTCCTCGTCGTAGTCCAGGTATGCCGTCCAGTTCGCCCAGCGGACGACCTTGTCCGTGTCGGAGACGTCGGTCGGGAGCTTCACGGCGGTGACGCCCCCCGCCGGCGGGGCCGGCGGGGCGCAGGCCGCCAGCACGGAGGCGACACCCCCGAGGGCGGCGGTTCCGAGCAGCGACCGCCGCGAGAGCGCCGAGGCCGAGGCGGCCCGGACCAGTCCGGCGGTCGTGGGGTCGGCCACAGGTCGGCGTCGCGCCATGTGCGCTCCTTTTCCGGTGGTGGGTGCAGTGCGAGGGTCCGCGCCGGCGCGGGGCGCCAGGGCGGAGGGGGGGTCAGCTGTCGAGGTTGGCCATGACGTGCTTGATGCGGGTGTAGTCCTCGAACCCGTACATCGACAGGTCCTTGCCGTAGCCCGACCTCTTGAAGCCGCCGTGCGGCATCTCGGCCACGAGGGGGATGTGGGTGTTGATCCACACGCACCCGAAGTCGAGCGCCCGGGACATCCGCATGGCCCGCCCGAAGTCCCTGGTCCACACCGAGGAGGCGAGGCCGTAGTCGACCCCGTTGGCCCAGGCGACCGCCTGCTCCTCGTCGGAGAAGCGCTGCACGGTGATGACCGGCCCGAAGATCTCGTTCTGGATCACCTCGTCGTCCTGGGTGACGCCTGCGACGACGGTCGGCTGCAGGAAGTACCCGTCCCCGAGCGCCGCCACCCGCGAGCCACCGGCGGCGACGCTCGCGTGGTCGGGCAGCCGCTCCAGGAAGCCCTGCACCCGGGCGAGCTGGCCCGCGTTGTTGACCGGACCGAGGAGCGCGTCCTCGTCGTCCGGCATACCCACCTTCGCCTCGGTGCGCGCGTACTCGCCCAGGGCGGCGACGAAGTCGTCGTGGATGCCGGGGGCGGCGAGCACGCGGGTGGCGGCGGTGCAGTCCTGGCCGGCGTTGAAGTAGCCAGCCGTGGCGATGCCCTCGACGGCCGCCTCCAGGTCCGCGTCGTCGAAGACCACCACGGGGGCCTTCCCACCCAGCTCGAGGTGGACGCGCTTGACCCGCGGCGCGGCGCTGGCCGCCACCTCGGCGCCGGCGCGCACCGAGCCGGTGATGGCCACCAGGGCGGGCGTCGGGTGCTCCACGAGGAGCCGGCCGGTGTCGCGGTCGCCGGTGAGGACGTTGAGGGTGCCCGGGGGGAGGAACTCGGAGGCGATCTCCGCGAGCAGCAGGGTGGTCTCCGGCGTGGTGTCGCTCGGCTTGAGCACGACGGTGTTGCCGGCCGCGAGGGCCGGGCCGATCTTCCAGACGGCCATCATCATCGGGTAGTTCCACGGGGTCACCTGGCCGACGACGCCGATCGGCTCGCGGCGGACCCACGACGTGTGGCCGCGCAGGTACTCCCCCGCCGCCCGCCCCTCGAGCACCCGCGCCGCCCCGGCGAAGAACCGGAGCTGGTCGAGCATCGGCGGGACCTCCTCGCTCGCCGTCAGCGCGTGCGGCTTGCCGGTGTTCTCGGCCTCGAGCCGGACCAGCTCGTCGGACCGCGCCTCGATGGCGTCCGCGATCTTCAGCAGGGCCGACTGCCGCTCCGCCGGGGTGGTCCGGCCCCACTCGGGGAAGGCTGAGGAGGCGGCGGCGTAGGCCGCGTCGACGTCGTCGGCTCCGCTGACCGGCGCGCGCGCGACGACCCGCCCGGTGGCGGGGTGGACGATGTCCGTGGTCGCGTCGGAGCGGGCGTCGACGTACTCGCCGCCGACGAAGTTGCGCAGGCTGCGGGTGCTGCTCACCGGTGGTCGTCCCCTTCGCGGTCTGGCTGGGTCGTGGGCACTCTAAGCGGACAGCCAAGGAAACCGCCAGAGAAGCGGCGTATCAGTGTGTGAAATCGCTGTTACGGGGCGACACCCTTGCGGAATCCGTCGCGCCGCACTTGCGTCGGGGTGTCGGCGGACGCCACCATGGCCGGGTGAGCAGGGCTTCCTCCGCCGCCGACGTGCGGCTCGACGACATCGCGAAGGCGATCATCGAGCTGCTCCAGGAGGACGGGCGGCAGTCCTACGCCGCCATCGCGAAGGCCGTCGGCCTCTCCGAGGCGGCGGTCCGGCAGCGGGTGCAGCGCCTGCTCGACGCCGGGGTGATGCAGATCGTCGCCGTCACCGACCCGCTCCAGGTGGGCTTCCGGCGGCAGGCGATGATCGGCCTGAAGGTCGAGGGCGACCTGCTCGCCGTGGGTGACGCCCTCGCGGCGATGCCCGAGGTCGACTACGTCGTCACGACGGCGGGAAGCTTCGACGTGCTCGCCGAGGTCGTGTGCGAGGACGACGACCACCTGCTCGACCTGCTCACGACGCGGATCCGGACCCTTCCCGGGATCACCGCGACCGAGACGTTCGTCTACCTGAAGCTCAACAAGCAGCACTACAACTGGGGTACTCGATGACAACCTTCCCGTCCGAGGTGTGGGAGCCGGCCTCCGACCGGCACACGCCGACCGGTGCGCTCTACTCCGACGCCGCCCGCGACCACCTGTGGATGCACTTCACCCGCCACTCGGTCTTCGAGGAGCACGAGGAGGGCGGGCTCGGCCACTCCGTCCCCATCATCACCAAGGGCGAGGGCTGGAGGATCTGGGACGACCGCGGGAACGAGTACATCGACGGCCTCGCGGGGCTCTTCGTCGTCAACGCCGGACACGGCCGCAGCGAGATCGCGGAGGCGATGGCGAAGCAGGCCTCCGAGCTGGCGTTCTTCCCGCTCTGGTCCTACGCGCACCCGCGCGCCATCGAGCTCGCCGAGCGCCTGGCGGCCCACGCCCCGGCGGACCTGAACCGGGTCTTCTTCACCACCGGTGGCGGCGAGGCCGTCGAGAGCGCCTGGAAGCTGGCCAAGCAGTACTTCAAGCTCACCGGGAAGCCGACCAAGCACAAGGTCATCTCGCGCTCGGTCGCCTACCACGGCACCCCGCAGGGCGCTCTGTCGATCACCGGAATCCCGGCCGCCAAGTCGATGTTCGAGCCCCTCGTGCCGGGTGGCTTCAAGGTGCCGAACACCAACCTCTACCGTGCCCCCGAGCACCTGCGGGACGACGAGAAGGCCTTCGGGCGCTGGGCCGCCGACCGGATCGCCGAGGCGATCGAGTTCGAGGGCCCCGAGACGGTCGCCGCCGTCTTCCTCGAGCCGGTGCAGAACTCCGGCGGCTGCTTCCCGCCCCCGCCCGGCTACTTCGACCGGGTGCGCGAGATCTGCGACGAGTACGACGTGCTGCTGGTCTCCGACGAGACCATCTGCGCCTTCGGCCGGATCGGCTCGATGTTCGCCTGCGACGACTTCGGCTACGTCCCGGACATCATCACCACCGCCAAGGGCATCACCTCCGGCTACGCGCCGCTCGGGGTGATGATCGCCAGCGACCGGCTCTTCGAGCCGTTCCGCAAGGGCAGCACCTACTTCCCGCACGGCTACACCTGGGGCGGGCACCCGGTGAGCTGCGCGGCGGCGATGGCCAACCTCGACATCTTCGAGCGCGAGGGCCTCAACGCCCGGGTCAAGGAGCACGCCCCCGCGTTCCGCGCCGCCCTCGAGCGCCTGCTCGACCTGCCGCTGGTCGGCGACGTGCGCGGCGCCGGGTACTTCTACGGCATCGAGCTGGTCAAGGACAAGGCGACCCGGGAGACCTTCGACGACGAGGAGAGCGAGCGGCTGCTGCGCGGCTTCCTGTCCAAGGCGCTCTTCGACTCCGGCCTGTACTGCCGCGCCGACGACCGGGGCGACCCGGTGGTCCAGCTCGCGCCGCCGCTCATCATGGGGCCCGAGCAGTTCGACGAGATCGAGCGGCGCCTGCGCTCGGTGCTCACCGAGGCGGAGAACCACCTCTGAGCCGCTCTGCCGACGGCGCCCCGGGCGGCCCCCCGGGCGGCCCCCCGGGCGGCCCCCCGGGCGGCGCCCCTGACGGCGTCACCGACGCCGGGCGCCCGCTGCGACCCCTGTGGTGGGACGACGTCCCCGCGGCCGCACCGGTGCCCGCGGAAGCCCCGGTGCCCGCGTCGGCCGACGTCGTCGTCGTCGGCGGCGGGCTGACCGGGCTGTGGACGGCATACTCCCTCCTGCGGGCGGAACCGGCCCTGGACGTCCTGGTCCTGGAGGCGCGGCACGTCGGCTTCGGGGCGAGCGGACGCAACGGCGGCTGGGTCTCGGCGCTGTGGCCGGTGCCGCCGGAGCGGGTCGCCCGGCGGCACGGCGCGGCGGCGGCGACGGCCCACCTGGCCGCGCTGCGCGACACGGTGGACGAGGTGGGCCGGGTCTGCGAGCAGGAGCGGGTCGACGCGGGCTTCACCAAGGGCGGCACGGTGGTGCTCGCCCGCGGGGCGGCGCAGGCCGAGCGGGCCCGGGCCCTCGCCGACGCCGGAGCAGCGTGGGACGACGGGACGCTCTGGCTGGCTCCGGCCGAGGCGCGCGAGCGGCTGGCGGCGGTGCGGGTGGACGGCGCGACGTTCAACCCGAACTGCGCCCGGGTGCACCCCCGTCGCCTCGTCGACGGCCTCGCCCGGGCGGTGAGCGCCCGTGGCGGGTGCATCGTCGAGGGGGCGGCGGTCGCGACGGTCGGCGAGGGCGAGGTCGTGCTCGAGGACGGGCGGCGGGTGGCCGGGCGCCACGTCGTGCTGGCCACGGAGGCCTTCACCGCCCGCATTCCCGGACTGCGGCGCCGGATCGCGCCCGTCTACTCGCTCATGGTGGCCACCGAGCCGCTGGACGCCGACCGCTGGCGGCGGATCGGGCTGGCCGACCGGGAGGTCTTCGCCGACCACGGCCACGTCATCGTCTACGGGCAGCGCACGACCGACGACCGGATCGCCTTCGGCGGGCGCGGGGCGCCCTACCACTTCGGGTCCCGGGTGCGCCCGGAGTTCGACCACGACGACACGGTCTTCGCCTCGCTCCGGGCGACGCTGCTCGACCTGCTCCCCCAGCTCGACGGCGTCGAGTTCACCCACGCGTGGGGCGGTCCGCTCGGCATCGCCCGGGACTGGCACCCGTCGGTCGGCTACGACACGGCCACGCGGACCGGGTGGGCCGGCGGCTACGTCGGGGACGGCGTCGCCGCGACGAACCTCGCCGGCCGCACCCTGGCCGACCTGGTGCTCGGTCGCCGGACCCCGATCACCGAGCTGCCGTGGGTCGGTCACCGCTCGCCCTCGTGGAAGCCGGAGCCGCTGCGCTGGCTCGGGGTCAACGCGGGCCTGCGGCTGGCCGGCCTCGCCGACCGCGAGGAGGCCGTGACCGGCCGGCCGGCGCGACTGGGGCGGGCGCTCTCGGCCCTGACGGGGCACTGAGGTGGCGGCCGGGCGGGAGCGGGTGGCGCTGTCCGTGGCGCTGTCAGCCGCCGCGTCGGCCTTCGTGAGCGAGCGGCACCTCGCGACGCTGTCCACCCTGCGCGCCGACGGGAGCCCGCACGTCGTGCCCGTGGGCTTCACCTGGGACGCCGAGGCGGGCGTCGCCCGCGTCATCGCGAGCCGGTCGAGCGTGAAGGTCCGCAACGCGGCGCGCGGCGGGCGGGCCGTGCTGTGCCAGGTCGACGGGCGCCGCTGGCTCGCTCTCGAGGGTGTCACCCGGGTGCGCGAGGACCCGGCATCGGTGCGGGACGCCGAGGACCGGTATGCCGTGCGCTACCGTCCGCCGCGCCCCAACCCGCAGCGGGTGGTCGTCGAGGTCGTCGTCGACCGGGTGCTCGGCAGCGTGCAGCGCGCGCCGGCCGAGTAGCGCCCGCCGTCCGGGTCGAGATCGCAGGACACGCCGACGCGCGAGCCGTCTCGTCGGCGTGTCCTGCGCACTCGACCCGCAGGGCGCACGAGCCGCGGCGTGCGGGGGCTCGGCACCCGGCATACCCTCCCGCTCATGGCGATCGTCGACGAGGTGAGCTGGGGGCGGTCCCTCGAGGCGTTCCGGGACGCGGCCGGGTGGTTCGTCACGGTGACCGCGCGGGTGGGTGACCGTTGGGAGGCCGGGGGGCTCGGCTCGTGGAGCGTGCGAGACCTCGTCGGGCACACCAGCCGGTCGCTGCTGACGGTGGAGGCGTACCTCGACGTCCCGGCCACGTCGGTCGACGCGGACACCACGGCGGCCTACTTCCGGCTCACCGCCGCCGTGGTCGACGACCCGGCGGTCGAGGAGCGAGGCCGGGCCGCCGGTGCGGCGCTCGGTTCGGACCCGGCGGGGGCGGTCGCCGAGATCGCCGAGCGGGTGCTGCGACGGGTGGGCGAGTGCCGAGGCGAGGAGCTGCTGACCACGGCGGCGGGCGGGATGCGACTGGCCGACTACCTGCCCACGAGGACCTTCGAGCTGGTGGCGCACACCTGCGACCTCGCGCGGGCCGTGGACGCCGAGCCGGACCCGCCTGCCGGGCCGGCGGCCGAGGCGCTGCGGCTGGTGGCCGACCTCGCCGTGGCCGGAGACCGCGCGGGGCCGCTGCTGCTCGCGGTGACCGGCCGGGAGCGGCTCCCGGACGGCTTCAGCGTGCTGCGCCTGAGCACGCCGCACTCCGAACGGCGAAGTGAGCGGGTGTCCGGAGGCCGCACTACCTTTCCGGCATGACCTCCTCCACCGAGCTGCCGCTCTGGGCGGTGCTCCTAGTGGGGCTGGGCACCGCCCTGCTCGCCTTCCTCGGCTCGGTGATCGGGCAGCGGGTGGCGCGTCGCGGCGACGAGGAGCTGGAGAGACGGTCCCGTCGCGAGGAGGTGATGCGCAACCTGCGGTGGGCTGCGGAGCTCGCCGTCAGGGACGACCCGCGGGTCGCGGACCTCGGTGTCTCGGAGCTTCGGGCGCTGGCCCGCACCGACCTCCTCGGCCCGTGCGAGAAGGTCTTCGTCCAGGCAGCCCTCGACACCGTGGTGGAGGCGCCGCAGGAGGCCGTGGAGGAGCGCGGCGGTCCGGTGCTCCAGACGGTCGAGACGGTCCAGTCGGTCGAGACGGTCGAGACGGTCGAGGCGCGCGCCGGCCCGCCCGCCGCCGCTGACAGCGCCCCGCCCGCCGCCGCTGACAGCGCCCCGCCCGGGGACGTACCCTTGCGGGAGCAGGAGGAGGACCGCCATGGCTGACCCGGTGCGGCCGGTGCGGGTGACGCGCGCCCAGCGCAACGCCGCCCGCCTCCTCGTCGAACTCGCCGAGGAGCGCGGTGAACCCGTGGCGGACAGCGTCCGCCTGATCGCGGCCGCGGCTCCGCCCCAGGTCGAGCCGGGGCCCTCTCGCGCGGTCCGCCCAAACGGCGCGGCCGTGGGGGCACCTGCGGGCTCCCGACCGGTCCTCGTCACGCGGGCCCAGCGCGACGCCGCGCGTGCCCTGGTCGAGATGGCCGAGGCCCGCGGGGAGCAGGTGGCCGAGAGCCTGCGCGCCATCGCCGCCGCCCGCAGCCA
>DASQFD010000084.1:0-9067 GCA_035633255.1 Dermatophilaceae bacterium | reverse complement strand
TCCAGGTAGTCCATACACGCTTCGTCGTCGGGGAACCACGCCCTCAGCTCCGCATACGAACCCGGATAGTGCAGACCGCGCGACGGCACACGATGACTCTACGCGCAGGTGGCAGTGAAATGGATAACCCACCTTGCCAATTGGCAGCAACGTCACCAAACCGGGCGGTGACGAACTTGCCTATTGGCAGCAAAGTTGCGGAGCGGGGGCTCACACGTGGGGCGGGTCGCCCGGCGTGGCGTGGGTGGGGGCCGCGCCCGGCAGCACGGCGGCGGAGACGAGGTCCTCCGGCAGGCCCCAGCGGCGCACCAGCGCCTCGCCCTCCGGGCCGGGCGGGGCGGCCGCGGTCGGTTCACGCCCCGGCGTGGCCGAGAAACGGGGCGCCACGCGCGGCTGCACCACGCCGTCGAGCTCGGTGAAGGTGCCCCGCGCCCGCAGGTGCGGGTGGTCGGGCGCCTCGGTGAGCGAGAGCACCGGCGCCACGCAGGCGTCGGAGCCGGCGAAGTGCTCGGCCCACTCGTCACGGGTGCGCGCGGCGAAGGCCGCCGTCAGGGTCTCCCGCAGGCGGGGCCAGGCGGCCACGTCGAGCTGCGGGGCGTCGTGCGCGACCCCGAGCCGGTCGAGCAGCTCGGCGTAGAACTGCGGCTCGAGCGCCCCGACGGCGACCCAGCGCCCGTCGGCGCACCGGTAGGTGTCGTAGAACGGCGCGCCCCCGTCGAGGAGGTTCACCTGCCGGCGGTCGGCCCAGTGCCCGGCGCCGACCAGTCCGTGCACCATGGTCAGCAGGGAGGCGGACCCGTCGACCATCGCGGCGTCCACGACCTGACCGCGACCCGTGGTCGCGCGGGCGAGAAGCGCCGCCAGCACACCGGCCACGAGGTAGAGGCTGCCCCCGCCGAAGTCGGCGAGGACGTTCACCGGCGGGATCGGCTTGTCCGCGGTGCCGCAGGCGTGCAGCGCACCGGACACCGCGGCATACGTGATGTCGTGCCCGGCGCGCTCGGCGAGCGGTCCGTCCTGGCCCCACCCCGTCATCCGGCCGTAGACCAGCCGCGGGTTGGTGGCCAGGCACGGGTCCGGACCCAAGCCCAGCCGCTCCATGACCCCGGGGCGCAGGCCCTCGACGAGGACGTCGGCGCGGTCGACCAGGGCCCGGGCCAGGGCGAGGCCGGCCGCGGACTTGAGGTCGACGGCGACGGCCGGCCGGCTGCGGGCGAGCACGTCGTGCGGCAGCCCGGCGAGCCCGGGGGCGGCCGGGCGGTCGACCCGCACGACGTCGGCGCCCAGCTCGGCGAGCAGCAGGCAGGCGAAGGGTGCCGGCCCGATGCCGGCGAACTCCACGACCCGGGTGCCGGCCAGCGGGCCACCGGCGGGCTCGGGTGGCGGCTCCGCGCGGCCGAGGCCGGCCGGGCCCTCCACCCGCGGTGCCGGGCTCAGAGGAGCTCGAGGATGGTCGCGTTGGCCATCCCGCCGCCCTCGCACATCGTCTGCAGGCCGTAGCGCGTGCCGGTGTCCTTCATCCCGTGCACGAGCTGGGTCATCAGCCGCGCGCCGGAGGCGCCGAGCGGGTGGCCGATCGCGATGGCGCCGCCGCCGGGGTTGAGGCGCTCGGGGTCGGCCCCGGTCTCGGCGAGCCACGCCATGGGAACCGTCGCGAACGCCTCGTTCACCTCGTAGATCCCGATCTCGTCGAGGGTCAGGCCGGAGCGCTCGAGCACCTTCGCGGTGGCCGGGATCGGTGCGCTGAGCATCATCACCGGGTCGTCGCCGGCGAGCACGCCGGTGTGGAAGCGGGCGATCGGCGTCATGCCGAGCTCCGCGGCCCTCTCCGAGGTCATGAGCAGCAGGGCGGCCGAGCCGTCGCTGATCTGCGAGGAGTTGCCGGCGTGCAGGACGCCGTCCTCGGCGAAGACGGGCTTCAGGCCCGACAGCGACTCCACGGACGTGCCGCGCCGCAGGCCCTCGTCGGCCGACAGGGTGCCGCCGTCGGGCAGCGGCACCGGGGCGAGCTGGCCCTGCAGCCGCCCGTCGTCGGTGGCGACGGCGAGCTTGGCGTGCGAGCGGGCCGCGAACTCGTCGCACGCCTCGCGCGAGAGGCCCCACTTCTGCGCCATCATCTCGGCGCCGATGCCCTGGTTGAAGGTGTCGACGTCGTAGCGCTCGAGCAGCGACGGCGGGTAGGGGAAGCCGAAGTCCTGGTTCGACGTCGACGCCGTCATCGGCACGGCGCTCATGATCTCGACGCCGCCGGCGACCGCGACGTCGTACTGCCCCGACAGGATCCCGGCCGCGGCGAAGTGGACCGCCTGCTGCGAGGAGCCGCACTGGCGGTCGATCGTCGTCGCCGGCACCGTGTCGGGCCAGCCGGCGTCCAGCACGGCGTTGCGGCCGGCGTTGATCCCCTGCATCCCGACCTGCTGGACGACGCCCCAGATGACGTCGTCGACGATCGCGGGGTCCAGGCCGGTCCGCTCCTGCAGGCTGCGCAGCACGTGCGCGGCCAGCTGGACCGCGTGCTGGCCGGCGAGCGAGCCGTTGCGCCGGCCGATGGGAGTGCGGACGGCATCGACGATGACGGCGTCACGGGCGGGCATGGGGACCTCCTCGGGGTTGCCGGGCCGGCGCCCCGGTCGGCCGTCCCGGTCTGCGAGCGACCATACGCCGTCGTTACCCGTCAGTCACCTGCGGGCGGGCGTGCCCGTCCCCACTGCTGCGGCACGCCGGTGTCCCGCCGGTATGCCGGGGGCGCGCGTCAGCCGGTCGGCCGGGCCGCAGGCCAGCCGGTATGCCGGGGGCGCAGGCCAGCCGGTATGCCGGGGGCGCGCGTCAGCCGGTCGGCCGGGGGCGCAGGTCAGCGGGGCCCCATCCGGATCGCCCCGTCGAGGCGGATCACCTCGCCGTTGAGCATCGGGTTCTCGACGACGTGGGCCACGAGCGAGGCGAACTCGCTGGGGTCCCCCAGCCGCGACGGGTGCGGCACCGACGCACCGAGCGCGGCGACGGCGTCCTCCGGGAGGCCGGCGAGCAGGGGCGTGCGGAAGAGCCCGGGCGCGATCGTCACCACCCGGACGGCGTGCTGGGCCAGGTCGCGGGCGAGCGGCAGGGTCAGGCCCACCACGCCGCCCTTGGAGGCGGAGTAGGCGGCCTGGCCCGTCTGCCCGTCGAACGCCGCGATGGAGGCGGTGTGCACCAGGACGCCGCGCTCCTCGCCGCGCACGGGGGTGGAGGCGACCATCTCCGCCGCGGCCAGCCGGGCGACGTTGAAGGTGCCGACGAGGTTGACCTCCACGACCGCGCGGAAGTGGTCGAGCGGGAACGGCGAGCCGTCCCGGCCGACGAGCCGCACGGCGCTGCCGACCCCGGCACAGCTCACCGCCACGGCCAGCGGCGCGAGCTCCGCGGCCCGCGCCACCGCCTCCTGCACCTGCTCCTCGTCGGTGACGTCCGCGGCGACGAACGCCGCGCCCGCGCCGAGCTCGGCCGCGACCGCCGCGCCGTCGGAGGACGGCAGGTCCACGAGCACGACCGCGGCGCCACCGGCGTGGAGGCGGCGCGCGGTCGCCAGTCCGAGGCCCGAGGCGCCTCCCGTGACGAGGGCCGAGCGGTCGGTCAGCAGCATGACGGCATCCTGTCAGTCCCTCCCGGCGGGCACGAGCTCGCGCAGCCCGGGCAGCACCTGCTCGGTGCAGGTCCGCAGGAAGCGCTCCTGGTCGTGCCCCGGGCCGTGCAGGACGAGGTGGTCGAACCCGAGGTCGGTGTAGGCGCGCACCGCCTCGACCACCTCCTGCGGGTCGGACGCCACGATCCACCGCGACGCCACCTGCTCGATGGGCAGAGCGTCCGCGGCCCGCTCCATCTCCTGCGGGCCGGAGATCGAGTGCTTCTGCTCGGCGCTGAGCGAGAGCGGCGCCCAGAACCGGGTGTTCTCCCGCGCCCGTTCCGGGTCGGGGTCCCAGGAGAGCTTGACCTCGATCATCCGGTCCACGTCCCCGGGCGCGCGCCCGGCCTTCGCCAGCCCCTCGTCGACCGCGGGCAGCAACCTGTCGGCATACAGGTCCCGGCCCTTGCCGGAGGTGCAGATGAAGCCGTCGCCGACGCGGCCGGCATACCGGGCCACCAGCGGGCCACCGGCGGCGACGTAGAGCGGCACCGGCTGCTCCGGGCGGTCGTAGACCGCGGCATCCCGGGTCCGGTAGTGCTCGCCCTCGAAGGTGACGCGCTCCTCCGTCCACAGCGCCCGGATCAGGTCCACGCTCTCGCGCAGCCGGGCGAAGCGCTCCTTGAAGTCCGGCCAGGCGTCCTCGTCGACCGCCCCGACGGCCACCTCGTTGAGCGCCTCACCGGTGCCCACCCCGAGGAAGACCCGCCCCGGCGCGAGACAGCCCAGGGTCGCGAACGCCTGCGCGACCATGGCGGGGTTGTAGCGGAAGGTCGGCGTCAGCACGGACGTGCCGAGCAGCACCCGCTCGGTGCGCGCCGCCACCCAGGCCAGCCAGGTCGGCGCGTGCGGGGCGTGGCCGCCCTCCAGGCGCCACGGTTGGAAGTGGTCGGAGACCGTGACCGAGTCCCAGCCCAGCTCCTCCGCCAGGACGGCGTATGCCCCGAGCTCACCGGGGGCGAACTGCTCCGCCGACGCCTTGTACCCGATCCGCAGCACGTGCCCCGCCTCCCGTCGCCCGGCCCTCGCCCGGCCCGTCGGCCGGTCCGGCACCCGGTCCGGCGCCCGTCCCGGTGCGGTCACGGTAGCCGAGCGCCGCGCCGACTCCACGGCGCGGGGAGGCGAACGGGCCTACGCTGGCACCAGCGCCCCGACGAGAAGAGCCCCCCGATGGCGAGCGAGCCGACGCACAAGAGCACGGACACGACCGCGCACGAGCAGGTCGTCTTCTGCAGCGACGCGGCATCGGGGCTGCGGGCGATCATCGCGCTGCACAGCACCGCGCTCGGGCCCGGGCTCGGCGGCACCCGCTTCCACCCCTACGGGACGATGGACGAGGCGCTGGCCGACGTGCTGCGCCTGTCCCGGGGCATGTCGTACAAGAACGCCATGGCCGGGCTGCCCCACGGGGGCGGCAAGGCCGTCATCGTGGGGGACCCGCTGCGGGACAAGACGCCGGACCTGCTGCGCGCCTACGGCCGCTGCGTGGAGTCGCTCGGCGGCCGCTACGTCACGGCGTGCGACGTGGGGACCTACGTCGCCGACATGGACGTGGTGTCCGAGACGACGCGCTGGGCGACGGGGCGGTCGCCGGCTCGTGGCGGGGCCGGCGACTCTTCGGTGCTGACGGCGTTCGGGGTCTTCCAGGGCATGCGGGCGGCGGCCCAGCACGTCTGGGGCGAGGCGACGCTGACGGGCCGGCGCGTCGGGATCGCCGGGGTCGGCAAGGTCGGGCGCCTGCTCGCCGCCCACCTGGTGGAGGACGGCGCCTCCGTCGTCGTCACCGACGTCCGCGACGAGGCGGTCGCGGCTCTCCTAGAGGGCCACCCGGAGGTCGACGTGGTGGCCGACGCGGCGGCGCTGGTGGGGCAGGACCTCGACGTCTACTCCCCCTGCGCCCTCGGCGGCGCCCTCGACGACGACACCGTGGAGACGCTGCGGGCGCGGGTGGTCTGCGGCGGGGCGAACAACCAGCTCGTCACCGAGGGCGAGGGCGGCACCGCCGACCGGCTGCTGGCGCGCGGCATCACCTACGCCCCCGACTTCCTCGTCAACGCCGGCGGTGTCATCCAGGTCGGGGACGAGCTGCGGGGCTTCGACATGGAGCGGGCCCGCGCGGCGGCGAGCGCGATCTACGACCACACCCTCGAGGTGCTCACCACCGCCGACGCCGAGGGCGTCAGCCCCGCCGAGGCGGCGGACCGGATCGCCGAGGCGCGGATGGCCGCCGGGGGCTCGACGATCTGGCTGCCGGGAGGGGGAACCCGTGCGCACGGGTGAGGCGGAGGCGGTCGGGCGGCTGCTCGGCACCATCGCGTTCCAGGCCACCCGGCGGGCCGCCCGCCTGCACGAGGGTGTCGCGGAGCGGGTCTTCGCGAACGTCGGGCTCGGGGTCGGCCCCGCTGCCTCACCCGTCCGGGTGGCGCACGACGCGATGAGCCGCACGGCATACCGGGTCGTCGGCGACACGCTGTATGCCGTGGGCGAGCTCGGTGGGTCGCTCGCGGAGTCGGTCGCCGAGTCGGCGGCCCACTCCCGGGCCGAGGCGGCCCACTGGCCCCCCGGGGCGGAGGTCGCGCGGAGCGCTCGCGCCGGTGGCGACGCGGGGGCGGGGAGCGCGCTCGCCGAGGCATCCTCCCTCGCCGACTCCCCCGGTTGGGGGCGGGCGATCGCCGTGCTCGGCGGGCTCTTCGGGGACTGGGCGGCCCACGAGGTCCCCGCCCTGACGCCCTGCATGACGGTCCGGCGGCGGGGGCGGGTGGTCCCGCAGACCCCTGAGGGGATGGCCGAGACCTACCCGGACGCGAGCGACCGGGTCGTCGTCTTCGTGCACGGGCTCGTCGAGACCGAGATGTGGTGGCGGCGCGCCGGGCTGCTGCACCACGGCGACGTCGACGAGTGGTACGGCGAGCGGCTGGAGGACGACCTCGGGTGCACGCCGGTCAAGATCCGCTACACGAGCGGGCTGCGCGTCTCGGACAACGGACGGGACCTCGCGGAGCTGCTCGCCCGGCTCGTCGAGGTGTGGCCCCGGCCCGTCACGGACCTGGCCCTGGTGGGTCACTCGATGGGCGGGCTGGTGCTCCGCAGCGCGCTGGCGCAGGCCGGCGCCGGGACCCCTGACGCCGAGCCGTGGACGTGGCTGGTGAGGCACACCGTCACCCTGGGCGCCCCCCATCTCGGGGCCCCGCTGGAGCAGGGGGTCGCGCACGCCGTGCCGGTGCTGCGGCGGGTCCCCGAGACCCGCTGGCTCGCCGACGTGCTCGCGGCCCGCGCCGTCGGCATCAAGGACCTGCGGCACGGCAGCCTGCTCGAGGACCACTGGCTCGGCATCGACCCCGACATCCCCGGTCCCCGGCCGGCGGGGGCGACCCGGATCCCGCTGCACGACGGCATCCACCACCTCGTCGTCATGAGCACGCTCGCCCGTCGGCACGACTCCTTCCTGGGCCACCTCTTCGGTGACCTGCTCGTGCAGCCGGCCAGCGCCGTGGGCGAGAGCGGCGACGAGGAGGCCTGGCTGCTGCCCGACGACCAGGTGCTGCGCATCGGCGGTGTCTCCCACCTCGGGCTGCTCAACAACGAGCGGGTCTACGAGCGGCTGGTGGACTGGCTCCGGCTGGACCGCGAAGCGGAGGCGACCCTGCTGGCCACCACGGTGACCGAGCGTGCCGGGAGCCCCACGCCGGCCCACGGAGAGCCGGTGGCGGACGGTGGGAACGCGGGGGAGGCACCCGCACCGGGCCGCCTGTCCGACTCGTGAGAACCAAGGGGCGCTCCAGGCCCCCGAACGACCGGCCCTTGAGACGGCCGGGGTGCCCGGGGCCGAGTTGCTGATGTAGCGTTGCCCCCACGACACACACACGATTCCCGGGACCGCTCCGCGTCGGAGGATGACCCCTGTCGGGGCCGTTCAAGACGCGATGCCGCCCCGGCAGACGCGCGAGGGGGTCACGCCATGGGGCGCGGCCGAGCCAAGGCCAAGCAGACCAAAGTCGCCCGGGAGCTGAAGTACTACAGCCCGGACACCGACCTCAGTGCGCTTGAGCGAGAACTGCACGGAGCCTCCGAGGGCACCGGTCGCACCGTCGACCGGTCCGACCTCGACGAGGACGACGGCTACGACCAGTGGACCGCGGGTCGCCACTGACGCGTGGCGGACGCCCTGACTGTTCCACTCGCCCCGGCCCTCCGCGAGGCCCGGTCTGTCCGTGACGGACCTCTTCGCTGCGGCGTGACGGGCGTCTTGGCCGCACCGGTCCACCTCGTCTGCCGTTCCGTCTCGGCGCTCGGATCTGAGCGCCCGGGGGGCCCTCAGGTGGTTGGGTGGTGCCCGACGAGCTGGACCGAGCCGCCCTGGACGCCCTTGGCGCCGCGCACCACCGGCTCGCCCGCCACGACGGGTGCGGCGTCGGCGTCGTGCACCTCCCCGAGCACCCAGGTGCCGATGCCCCGGCCCTTCAGCAGCCGGCGGGCCGCCTCGACCCCGCCCGGCCCCAGGACCGCCACGAATCCCACCCCCTGGTTGAGCGTCCGCTCCAGGTCCTCGCGCGGCACCCGGCCGAGCGACCCGACCAGCGCGAAGACGGGGGGCGGCGTCCACGTCGAGCGGTCGACGCGCGCGTGGAGGCGCTCCGGCAGCACCCGGGCCAGGTTGGCGGCGAGGCCCCCGCCCGTGACGTGCGAGAGCGCGTGGAGATCCACGCCGTCGGTCCGGATGAGGTCGAGGAGGTCACCGGCATACACGCGGGTCGGGGTGAGCAGCTCCTCGCCGAGGGTGCGCCCGAGCTCGGGCACCTCGCGGTCCAGCGCCCAGCCGGCGTCGGCGACGACGCGGCGGACGAGGGAGTAGCCGTTGGAGTGCAGCCCGCTGGAGGCCAGCGCGAGGACCACGTCACCGGGGCGGACCCGCTGCGGGCCGAGGAGGGCGTCGCGCTCGACGACACCGGTCGCGGCGCCGGCGACGTCGTACTCGTCCGGGCCGAGCAGGCCGGGGTGCTCCGCGGTCTCGCCGCCGACGAGCGCCACGCCGGCCAGCTCGCACGCCGCCGCGATGCCGGTGACGATGGCCGCGACGCGCTCGGGGACCACCCGCCCGCAGGCGAGGTAGTCGGTCATGAAGAGCGGCTCGGCACCGCACACGACGAGGTCGTCGACGACCATGCCGACGAGGTCGTGGCCGATGGTGTCGTGCCGGTCCAGCGCCTGCGCGATGGCCACCTTGGTGCCGACGCCGTCCGTCGACGTGGCGAGCACCGGGTGGCGCATCCGGGCGATCCGGGAGGCGTCGAACATCCCGGCGAAACCGCCCAGCCCGCCGAGCACCTCCGGGCGGGTCGCACGTGACACCGCCGCCCGCATCAGCTCGACCGCGCGGTCGCCGGCCTCGACGTCGACGCCGGCCGCGGC
>DASQFD010000083.1:0-5877 GCA_035633255.1 Dermatophilaceae bacterium | reverse complement strand
GCGTGCCGGTGCCGGCCGGGAGGGCGTAGGCCGGGCGACCGCCCTCGACCGTCGCCCGGAGCGCCTCGCCGCGGAAGGTCACCTCGGCGAACCGGGCCCACCCCGTCGGCTGGGCGACGACGAGCGTGCCGCCGCGGGCCGGGGCGGTGACCTCGGTGCGGGTGGCGGCGTTCAGGCCGGTGGTGGGCACGAGTGCGGTGGCCTCCCCGGTGACCAGCCGCAGCCGCGGCGGGGCCACCGGCGAGGTGCCCGCGTCCCCGGCCCCGACTCGCCAGAACGACGTCGTGCCTCGTGGCGCCATGGGGGTCAGCCCGGAGGTCGAGTCCAGCCGCCGGGCCACGTCCGCGCCGAGTGCCCGGTCGACCGCCACGGTGGTCACGGCGTCCCGGGCGAGCGCCGCGGCGGCCTCGGGGTCGGTGCCGTCGAGCAGCCCGCCGACCGTGGGCGCCAGCGCGGCGTCCGCGGCACCGACGTGGGGCAGGCCGCGCGCGACCGCGCCGACCTCCCGGCCGACCAGCCGGTATGCCGCCCCGGCGTCGCTCGCGGCCACCTCCAGGGTGCGCCCCGCGGGCTCCCCGTCGGCGTGCTCCACGGCGACCGCCGGACGTGGCTCGGCCCAGGTCCCGAGCGCGGTGCCGAAGGTGGTCCAGGCCAGGACGGCGGCGGTGGCCACCGCCCCGCCCGCGAGGAGCAGCCCGCCCGCGCCCGCGAGCAGGCCGCGGCGGGACCGCCGGCGCCGCACGGGCAGCAGGGCGTCCACGGCCAGGACCGCGCCGGCGACCAGCCCGAGGGCCAGCGCGAGCTGGGCGGTGCCGACCCACGGCGTCACCGGGTCGCCGGCGCCGCCGACCCCCACCGGGACGGTCGACAGCCGCAGCCGCGGTGCCAGGAGCACCGCGGCCAGGGCCAGGAGCACCACCGCGGCCAGGCCACTGGCCAGCGACCGGCTCGCCCGTCCGCGTGCCAGCCCCAGCAGCCCGAGGGCGACCAGGGGGACGCCCGCCCACACCAGGCCGCTGCCCGGACCGCCGGGGTGCAGCAGCGCCAGCTCCCAGGGCTCGGCCGCGCCGCCACCCCAGCTGGTCAGCCCGGGACCGGCCGCGAGCAGCCGCCAGTCCCGGACCGCGTCGAGCACCCACGGGCCGAGCAGCACGAGCGGGACGACGCCGGCCGTGCCGGCGCGGGCGCGAGGGCCGGTGCCGTGGCCGAGCAGGACGACGGCGAGGGCGAGGGCCAGCACGAGGACCAGCAGCGCGGGTGCGAAGGCCCCGAGCACCGCGGCCCCCAGCCCGGTGGCGAAGGCACCGGTCGCCGTGCCGCCCGGGCGCGCGAGGAGGACCAGGCCGGCGGCGACCGCGGGCAGCAGGACGAGCGCGACGACGGCACCGAGGCGGCCGGAGGCCACCGCGGCGCCCGCGACACCCGTGGTGGCCCAGGCCAGGGCCCCGGCGGCACGGACCCACCGGTGGCCGGTGAGCACCCCGGCGGAGAGGTAGGCGCTGAGCACGGCGAGCGGGAGCGCGACGGCGAGCAGCAGCCCGACCACGGCCAGGCCGGGCGACGCCGACCCCGACAGGCCGGGCACGTGCTCGACCAGCCACACCGGCGGGGCCAGCACGGCGAGGTGGGGGCCGGCGACCGCGGTGCCGCCGAGCCCGGCACCGTGCCAGCCGTCCAGCCAGCCGTGCCAGAGCGCGGAGGAGGTCACCCGGCCCCCGACCAGCTCGCCACCGGCCACGCCGTCGGTCAGCCGGGCGGCCGCGTCGCCGCGCAGGGAGCGCCCGGCCAGGGCGCTCGCGGCGGCGGCGGCCACCACGGCGGCCGTCAGCGGCGCGGTGAGCAGGGCGGCGACGCGCGAGCGGTGGTGCTCCTCGGCCCGCGTGGCGGGCGGGCGCGCGACCGGCTCGCCGTCGGCCTGCTCGAGGTGGTCCACCGATCCCTCGTCGTGCGCGGAGGCGGGCACGACCGCCTCGTGCACGGCGTCGCCCACCCGGCGGGCCACGACGCTGCCCGGCACGAAGAGCGTGCGCAGGTCGCGCCGGCGCACGGCACGCCGGCCACGGGTGCGCCACCGGGCGGCCGCCCAGCGCACCGGGTCGAGCGCCGCGACGTCCGCCAGCTCCGCCCAGGCCGCCCGCGGCCGCTTGAGCAGGAGCAGGGCCAGCGCCCCGACCACGCAGGAGAGCAGCACCCACAGCGCGAGGAGGGGCACGGCATACCCGGGGGCGCGGGTGAGCGCGACGCGGCGGGCGGCCCGGCGGTGGGCACCGGTGGTGGCGGTGGCGGCGGCGCAGCCGGCGTCGGCGAGCACGCGCGCGGCTGGCGCCATGACCACCCGGCGGCCCGCGGCGTGGGCCCGCCAGCCGAGGTCGAGGTCGCCGCCGAGGTCGCCGAAGGTCGGCTCCCAGCCACCGAGGGTCCGCAGCAGGCCGGCCTGCACCAGCGCGCCGGCGGCCGGCACGGCGAGGACGTCGCGCCGGGCGTCGTACTGCCCCTGGTCGGGCGTGCCGTCGGCCGGGTCGGCGAGGACCCGGCCGGCCCGGGTGGCGCTGATGCCGGCGCCGCGCAGGCGCGAGGGCGCCTCCGCGGCGAGCACCTTGGGCCCCACCACGGCCACGGACGGGGAGCGGCGGGCGGCGCGCAACAGCTCGGCGAGCGCGTCCGGCTCGGGGGCCACGCCCGCGGGCAGCAGCCACAGCAGGTCGTCGTCGGCGACCCCGGCGCCCGGCCCGTCCGGGACGGTGAGCACCGCCGTGAGCGCCCGCCGCGCGCTGGCGCGGGGGTCGGCGGGGACCAGCCGCGAGGGCAGCGCCACGGTGCCGCTGCGGCGCTCCTCGAGCAGCGAGGCGACGTGCGGGCCGCCGGTGCGGTCGAGCACGAGCACCGCGTGGGGGCGCGGGTGCGACGCGGCGAGGGCGTCCAGGAGCCGGTCGAGGCCGTCCGCGGTCGGGCCGGTCAGCACCACGGCGTGGACGGCCGAGGCCGCGGCGGTGGCGGCGGGCACGGGGGCGAGCGGGGTGGCGAGCGTCATGCGGGTCGGGCCGGGGCCCGGCTCAGACCGCGCGCTTCTTGAGCTTGCGCCGCTCCCGCTCCGACAGGCCGCCCCAGATGCCGAAGCGCTCGTCGTGGGCGAGCGCGTACTCGAGGCACTCCGCGCGGACCTCGCAGCCCACGCACACCTTCTTGGCCTCGCGGGTGGAGCCGCCCTTCTCGGGGAAGAACGCCTCCGGATCCGTCTGGGCGCACAGCGAGCGCTCCTGCCACGACAGTGCCCCGTCGTCGTCCTCCCCCAGCGTGTCGATCAACCTCAGTTCCACAGCGGTGCCTCCGACCCTCGACCCTCGACCCTGTGCTGCGCGCTCGACCGTCGGGGGTGTGACGAGCAAGACACAACGAGGGAATTACACGCGTGTCATATGCCTGCCGTCAAGCCCAAGTCTGATATCGGGGCCGATCGTCGGCGTGTCCCCCCACCCCCGCCCCCGGGCGCGTCGTGCTGCGAGACTGCCGGTATGCGGATCACGGCCCTCGCGGGCGGAGTGGGTGGCGCGCGGTTCCTGCGGGGCCTGCGCCGTCATCTCGACCGGCACGCACCGGGCAGCGAGGTGACCGTCATCGCCAACACCGGCGACGACATCACCCTCCACGGCCTGCGGGTCTGCCCGGACGTCGACACCCTCCTCTACACCCTCGGCGGCGGCGTCCACGAGGGCCAGGGGTGGGGGCGCGCGGACGACACGCTGCGCGTCGGGGAGGAGCTCACGGCATACGGCGCGGAGCCGCGCTGGTTCACCCTCGGCGACCGGGACATCGCGACCCACATCGTGCGCTCGCAGTGGCTGGGGCAGGGGCTCTCGCTGAGCCAGGTCACCGCGCGCCTCGCCGAGCGCTGGGGGCTGCCGGCGCAGGGCATCCGGGTGCTGCCGATGACCGACACCCCGGTCGAGACCCACGTCGTGGTGGACGACGGCGAGGGGCAGCGGGCGGTGCACTTCCAGGAGTGGTGGGTGCGGATGCGGGCGGAGGTGCCGGCGCGGCGCTTCGTCGTCGTGGGGATGGACCGCGCCGTCGCGGCCCCCGGGGTGCTCGACGCCATCCGCACCGCGGACGTCGTGCTGCTGCCGCCGAGCAACCCGGTCGTCTCGATCGGGATCGTCCTCGGCGTCCCTGGCGTGCGCGACGCCCTGCGCGGCACCACGGCGCCGGTGGTCGGGGTGTCCCCGCTCATCGCCGGTCGGCCGGTGCGCGGGCACGCCGACGCGTGCCTCACCGCGATCGGGGTGCCGTCGACCAGCGCCGCGGTGGCGGGGCTCTACGAGGACTTCCTCGACGGCTGGCTGGTCGACCCCTCCGACGGCGACGTCCGCCTCCCGCGGGCCCGGGTCGTGGTGCACGGGGAGCCGCTGCTCATCGGCGACCCGGACGCGGCCGCGAAGGTCGCCGGGGCCGCGCTGCGGCTCGCCGCCGGCGTGCGGCGCGGGTGAGCGGCGCGGGTGGGCGGCGCGGGTGAGCGGGTGAGCGGGCCCGGAACCGGCATGCCGGTGCCGTCGCCCCCCGCTGCCCTCCCGCTGGAGCCGCCGGTCCCCGGAGCGCTCGCCGTGGTGCCGGTGCGCGGGGTGGCGGAGGTGTCGGCGGGGGCCGACCTGGCCGCCCTGCTCGTCGCGGCCTGTCGGGACCAGGGCACGCCGGTCGCGGCGGGGGACGTGCTCGTCGTGTCGAGCAAGGTGCTCTCCAAGGCGCTCGGGCTGGTGGCGCCGGAGGGGTCGGAGCGCGACGCGGTCGTCCTCGGGCAGTCGGTGCGGGTGGTCGCCGAGCGGGTCACCGCCGATCTGCTGGGCCCGGACGGCACACCGCGGACGACCCGAATCGTGGAGTCGGTGGCCGGGCCGGTGATGGCGGCGGCCGGTGTCGACGCCTCGAACGCCGGGCCGGCCGGGGCGCTGCTGCTCCTGCCCGCCGACCCCGACGCCGAGGCCGCCCGGCTGCGGGCCGCCGTGCTCGGGGCCGGCGGGCTGGGCCCCGAGGCGCGGTTGGGGGTCGTGCTCGCCGACACCGCGGGGCGGCCGTGGCGGGACGGGCTCACCGACTTCGCGCTCGGGGCGGCCGGCGTGGTGCCCCTCCTCGACCACCGCGGCGAGGTGGACCACGACGGCCGGCCGCTCGCGGTTACGGCGCGGGCGGTCGTCGACGAGCTCGCGGCCGCCGCCGACCTGGTCAAGGGCAAGGCCGACGGCCTGCCGGCGGCGCTGGTGCGCGGGGTGCCGGCCGGGTGGCTGGCGGCGGACGGCCGGGGAGCCACTGCCCCGGGAGGCATTGCCCCGCAACCCACGGGCGCAGAAGCCAGCGGCCCGGCACCGGCGGGGCCCGGGCCCATGGGTCATGGCGCGGGCGCGCTCGTGCGCACCGGCGCCACCGACTGGTTCGCCCTCGGGCACGTCGAGGCCTTGCGCGCGGTGCTGGGTGCGCCCCCCGGCTCCGAGCAGGCCGCCCGGGTCGGTGTGCCGGCCGCCACGTCGGAGCCACTCCGCGTGCGGGTGCTGCGGGTGGTGGCGCTGGCCCTCCTCGACCAGGAACGCGCCTGGGTCGACGTCGAGCCGGGCGAGGAGGAGGCCGTGGTCGTCCTGGGGGCGGCCCACGACTTCACCGTGGGCCGCCTGCTCACCAGGCTGGAGGTGGCGGCCGCCAGCGAGGGGCTCGACGCGGACGTCGCGGAGCAGCGGGCGAACGGGACGGTGAGCGTGCGCCTGCTCAGCGCACCTCGTAGACGGTGAGCACGCCGGCGCGAAAGCGCGGCTCGGCCAGCGTGGTGATTCGCGGGCTGACCGGCCCCGCGGTCCGGTCCGCGACGAGCCAGGTCACCCCGAACTGCGCGCGCAG